>JBKEHX010000054.1:0-9896 GCA_046711205.1 Flavobacteriaceae bacterium | reverse complement strand
TTCTGGGCAGAATTTTTAGGCAGATCACTTATCATTATTCTTTTACTCCTTATGAGCTTTGCCATCTATTGGTTTACAAGGAAAATTATCGTCAAAATTTTCGGTAAACTGGCAGAAAAAACAAAATCTAGTTTTGATGATTTGTTATTAAAAAATAAAACGGCTAAACGAATATCACATTTTTTACCCATTTTATTTCTTTATGAATTTTTGCCACATGTAATCTCAAACTATCCAACGGGTTCCTCAATATTAAAAAACCTATTAGAAGCACTTACCATAGTAGCGGTAATTAATCTAATAAGAGCTATTCTTAACACTTTGAAGGACTACATGAAACTTTACCCTTCATTTAAAGATAAACCCATAGATAGCTATATTCAAGTATTCATGATTTTTCTTTGGTTTATAGGGACTATCTTGATTCTATCCGTCTTAACAGGAAAAGATATTGGCACATTCTTAACCACCCTTGGAGCTTTATCTGCCGTGCTTCTTTTTGTGTTTAAAGATACCATTCTAGGTTTTGTTGCGAGCGTACAAATTACAATAAATGACACTGTTCGGATTGGAGACTGGATTAGTATGCCAAATAACAATGCCGACGGAGATGTAATTTCCATTAGTCTTTCTTCTGTTCAAATTCAAAATTTTGACAATACAATCACCTCTATACCTACCTATAAACTCATTTCAGATTCTTTTATTAATTGGCGAGGCATGAGCGAGTCACAAGGGAGGAGAATAAAACGTTCACTTCTAATAAAAATTGATAGTATTCAATTTATGGAGGGAAAAGCCTTAGAAGATTTAGAGAAAATTGAACGCATTAAACCTTTTTTACAAAAAAGAAAAGCAGAAATTGAAACATATAATCACGAAAAAAAAGTTGATAAATCGCTTTTAATTAACGGCAGAAACTTTACTAACATAGGTTTATTTAGAAATTATGCGGAAGCGTATTTAGAAGAACACCCAATGGTCAATTCTGAAATGACCGTTATGTGCCGTCAACTTTCACCAACCTCTCAAGGAATACCATTAGAAGTATATGCATTTTGCTCTGATAAAAACTGGAAAAATTACGAACATATATCTGCTGATATTTTTGACCATTTACTTGCCGCAACGCATTATTTTGGTCTAGTGTGTTTTGAATTGTCTCCTCAAACTCCTATACGGTAGTTTTTATTAAACAAAAAAAGACTGCCCTTTCGAACAGCCTTATTTATAATCCAAATCATATTAACTAGTCAATTCCTTGTCCGTTTATATAAGGTGCTCCAGCTGCTTTTAAGGAACTCTCAATGGGCAAGATGGAAGAATCAACTGCTTTCACCTTAGCTTTTATTGTAACGAGAATTTCTTTTGCAGTTTCATAACTTTTTCTATGAACCCCTGTCGGTCCGTAACTATTTTGCATACCATTCATTGCATTGGAGAGATAGTTTTGCATGCCTGCAGAATTACGTTCTCCAATGGCACTTCTTGAATCACTTCCATTAAGTATTTTTTCAATTGCAGCAATAGCATTTTTTAAATCAGCTAACTGACCCTCAATTAAACCGGGAGCTATATTTGATCGTGATAAAGCAATGGTCATGGCTTTATGTTTTTTTGTACTTGAATTTAGTACGTCTTGAACGCCATTAAACTCTCTTAATAATTCAACTAAAGAAACCCGGAAGGTATTGAAATCTGCATAACTAGTGCCTTTTAGTACTCCCTCATGGATAGGGGTTACTTCAAAAGTGATAGGACCATCTAATGGTGATACAATCCCATTTTTTTCTAAATGAAGTGAGGCAGAATAAGTTCCTGGAGTAGCCATCGTTCCTCCTCTACTATAACTTCTTCTAGTATTTCCATCACTCGAAATTGCAAAAGGATTAAAATGAGATAAGTTCCAAGCAATTCGGTGACTTCCTTTTGATGCCTTCTCATTTACTTTTTGAATAACGTTTCCATCAGTATCGTGAATGGTTAAAATAACCTGAGCTGCTTTCTCAGAAACTTCAGAATCTAGAGCATCCCATCCTGGAAAAGGAATATTTGCGTTTTTAAGCTGCTTTTCAGCTGCTTTTCTTAATTCCTTTTCGGTTTTATAATCCTCAGAAAGATGGTAGGTGAAAACGGCTCCAAACTCAGGGTTTTTAGCAAAATAATAATCTGCCCCTGTATTCCCAATATTACTTCTAGGCACAAACCATTTAGCTGATCTAGGAGAAAATAATTTTGCCTTTTTCGATAAATTCTTTTCTGTAAATTCACGAAGGGCAGAATAATCATCTAGCACGTAAAAGCCTCTTCCAAAAGAAGCAGCTACCAAGTCATTTTCTCGTTTTTGGATGGTTAAATCACGAAATGAAATTGTTGGAGTGCCTGGAAGTTTTTGCCAAGCCTCTCCCCCATTTAGAGAGGTATAGATTCCATATTCAGTGGCTGCAAAAAGTAAATTCTTTTTAACGGGATCTTGCACCATTCTCCATACTAATGTTCGCTTAGGAATGTTGTTTGAAATAGATTTCCATGTCAATCCTTTATCAGTACTTTTAAATAAATATGGATTAAAATCACCTTCTTTATGATTGTCAAGTGCTACATAAACCGTATTAACATCAAACAAGTCAGCTTTAATATCATTAACAAAAGAACGTGAAGGTAATCCCAGTTTTGTAACAGGAATTGATCTCCATGAATCCCCTCCATTTTCAGATACTTGAATAAATCCATCGTCAGTTCCAGCATACAAAAGACCTTCCTGAACTGGAGATTCTGATAATGAAGTTATGGTATTATAATTAGACATTGCTCCCACATCCCAGGCATTATCCCAACTCTTTTGGCGACCCATAATAGGAAGTGTAATTCGGTCTTCATTTCGAGTCAAGTCGCCAGAAATAGGATTCCAATCATCACCACGACTTTCAGATTTCCATACCCTGTAAGATGCAAAATATAAACGAGCAGGATTGTGGGGGCTAACCAAAATAGGCGCATCCCAATTAAAACGTTCGTGTGGCTCCCCTTTTTGAGCTTGTGGTTGAATAGAAACTTGCTCACCTGAAGTTAAATCTACACGATGTAAACCTCCTTGTTGAGTTTCTGCATACACAATATTGTTATAAACAGGATCTGTAGCTGACTGATGTCCGTCAGCAAATAATGTTTTATACCAATGTTTGTTAGCAATACCTTCGCGTTCATCTGTTGCAGAAGGACCCCCTGCAGAACCGTTATCCTGTGTGCCTCCAAAAATGTGGTAAAATGGTACTGCATTATTAACTGCTACTTTATAAAATTGTGTTAATGGTAGATTTTTGATGTAGCGCCATGTTTTAGCAGAATCAAAACTTTCATAGATTCCCGCATCAGTTCCTAACATAATATAGTTAGGATCATCTTTCTTAAAGACAATGGCATGGTTATCTGAGTGCTTATCACGTTCGGGTAATTGATTAAATGTTTTCCCTCCATCACCAGAAGTAAGCACACGTACATTCATTAAATAAAGACGATCAAATTCGTGTGGACTAGCATATAGCTCTTGGTAATAATGTGGCCCAGTTCCACCAGAAACAGTATCGGACATTTTTGTCCACGACTCACCTCTATTTGTAGAACGGTATATACCTCCTTGTGTTCTATCTAATTCTACAGCAGCATATATTACATCCGGTTGTTGTGGTGAAATTGTAATTCCAATTTTACCCATATTAGATTTTGGTAAGCCTTCGTCTAATTTCTTCCAGTTTTCGCCCCCATTATCAGAACGATAAATGGCTGTTCCTGGGCCTCCGCCCATAAGAGCAGCGACTGTTCTATGTCTATCCCAAGAAGCAGCATAAATCACATTGGGATCTCTCGGATCTAACATGATGTCGGTTACCCCAGTCCATTCATTGTTTCCTAAAACTTGTTTCCAGGTGGTTCCTCCATTTACTGTTTTATACAATCCGCGCTCTCCGCCTTTACTCCAAAGGGGACCTTGGGCTGCTACCCAAACAATGTCTGAATTATTAGGATGTACGATGATTTCTGAAATATGTTCGGAGTTTTTAAGTCCCATATTCTTCCAGCTTTTCCCATCATCAGTACTTTTATAGACACCATCTCCATAAGCAACATGGCGACCACCTACATTTTCCCCTGAACCAACCCAAACAGTAGATGGATTACTAGGGTCTAAAGTAATACAACCTGTAGAGTAGGTAGATTGATCATCAAAAATAGGATTCCAAGTAGTCCCCGCATTTTCTGTTTTCCAAACTCCTCCAGATCCCACAGCTACATACCAAACGTTTACATTGTCTGGGTGCGTAACGATGTCTGAAATTCTCCCTGATAAAAAAGCAGGGCCTACATTACGAAATTTAAAAGCATCTAAAGAGACTTCTTTCGTAGTTGTTTTTGTGTTTTTCTTTTTACGTTGTGCTGTTATTTCCTGAAAAGGAAACAATACTATTGCACAAACCATTGATAGTAGTAGTGTTCTCATTTTTTAAAAGAATTTATTGTGTATTACAATGTACATTTTTTTTAATGTATTGTTCTTTAGTCTATTATATTTTATTGAAACTCCCCGTATGAAATCATTCGGATTTATTGGAATTAAAAAGCCTATCCCATCTTAATTGATTGTAATCCAATAAAAGACATTAGCAAACTCAAATAACAGAATGGACCTTGAAAGAAGGCAATATATATTATACCAATTTATTTAAAAGACCATCAACATAAAAAAGGAATAGCATAAATGCTAACCTTGAATTACACTTTTTTATCTACCTAGGATAATTTATAATCTTTATGCTATGTGAAATGAAGCACAATTATTTTTTACTGGACATACAAGGACTATTAGCTAATTCGTTCTGTTGAAAAAAAATGCGATAAAAATACTCATCCAATTTTATGGAAGTAAATAAACTATATTGGTAAATTGATTTGAATCTCATATTTTTACTTTAGTGGATCCTACTATTAATGGATCTAATACAACACAAAAATGAAATTAATCTTCATACAAACAGGGGGAACTATTGACAAGGATTATCCCAATAAAACTAAAGGATGGGCCTTTGAATTTGGAGATCCAGCCACCATTAGAATCCTTGAAAAACTTAATCCATCATTTGAATATGAAGTTCTTACTGTCTGTCAAAAAGATAGTTTAGATATTACAGATTCTGATCGGGCTAATTTAATTTCGCTTATTAAAAATCGTCAAGAACAAAAGTTTATAATTACTCATGGAACTGATACTATGATGGAAACAGCTAATTTTATTGATTCTTATATAAAAGATAAGTTAATTGTAATAACGGGTGCTATGCGCCCTGAAAGATTTACTGATTCAGATGCCCCTATTAACTTGGGTAGTGCTATTGCAACTGCAAGCTTAAATGAGAAAGGAGTTTATATAGCTATGAATGGAATAGTGAAAAAGTCAAAAGAGATGAAACGCGATTTAGAAACGGGAAAATATTATTGATATGAAAATTGTAACCACCCCGAATATGCCAAATACCAATGGACATTATTCCCAGTGTATTTCTCACAATGGCTTTTTGTTTTTATCTGGTCAGTTGCCGATTGAAAATGACACAAAAACTATTCCACCCTCTATTGAAGGACAAACCAATTTGGTTTTAAGCAACATAGAAAATATTTTAAGAGAAGCCGGATCATCCAAAATAGATATTATCCAAGTGCGAATATATATTTCTAATATTGATCTATGGGATCAAGTAAATGATAGTTACAGCTTGTTTTTTGAAAATCATAAGCCTGTTAGATCTATTATTCCTAGTGGAAAATTACATTTTGGTTGTTTGCTAGAAATAGAAGTAACAGCCATTTTAAATTTCTAAAATATGTACAAAGAAGATCTTATAGAAGTTCACCAAAAAATTAAACCATACATCCACAATACTCCTGTATTGAGTTCAAAACTTCTGGATGAGATAGTAGGCGCTAAGCTTTATTTTAAATGTGAGAATTTTCAAAAAATGGGAGCTTTTAAGATGCGTGGTGCTACTAATGCTATTTTGAAATTATCAGAATTTCAGCGTGCAAAAGGAGTCGTGACTCATTCCTCTGGAAATTTTGCTCAAGCACTGTCGCTTGCCGCACAAAGCTTAGGCATAAAGGCCTATATAGTAATGCCTTCCACTGCCGCTAAAATAAAAAAAAAAGCAGTGATTGGCTATGGAGGCATACTAATTGAATGTCCTCCAACATTAAAAGCCAGAGAAGCTGCTGCAAATAAAATTAAAGAAACAATTGGAGCAACTTTTTTACATCCTTCAAATGATATAGATGTTATTTTAGGACAAGGTACAGCTGCCAAAGAATTACTAGAGGAGCATCCAGATTTGGATGCAATATTTGCTCCTGTTGGAGGGGGAGGGTTAATTGCTGGAACAGCACTTTCAGCTCGTTATTTTGGAAAAGACTGTAAAGTTTATGGTGGTGAACCATTTGAGGTAGATGATGCATACAGGTCTTTAAAAAGTGGTTTTATTGAATCCAACAAAACAAATAATACCATTGCTGACGGTCTCAAAACTCAATTGGGAGATAAGAATTTTCCAATTATTCAAGAAGGGGTTGTTCGAATTATTAGGGTAACAGAAAAAGAAATTGTCGCGGCAATGAGATTAATTTGGGAACGCTTAAAAATTGTCTGTGAGTCTTCCTGTGCAGTTGCCTTAGCTGCTTTGATAAAAGAGAAAGAATTATTTTATGACATGGAAATAGGAATTATTATTTCTGGAGGAAATGTAGATTTAAATAATTTGCCTTTTGACCTATTTTAATTAACTCAACTCTTAAATTTATTTTTATTCTAACAAAATTTATGGAAATAAGACCCTACTTTTACGGACCAACCAAAAGTTATAAATGGATTTTCTGATTTAATGGTATCAGTTTTTGGAGAAAAAGGAAAGCATGCGCGAGCAGCAATTGGAGTTGCCTCACTTCCACGTTCACAAGCAATTGAAATTGAGCTGGTTGTTGAGGTGTTCGATTAGTCGCTTATTGTTCTTCACAAAACCTTTAAATACAAAATCTAACTAGTTTACTTTCTACACACAATTATAATTGTATTAAAACAATGAGAAATCTATTTTTTATTTTACTAATTCAAGGAACTTTTATAATTGCTCAAAAACCTAAAAAAGAAGTTCAAAAATCTATTGATTCATTAACCCAAAAAATGTCTAAACAACAAGGGCTAATAACAACATATCAAGAAGACGACAAAGTGTTTTTTGAAGTTTCAAAAGAGTTACTTGAAAAAGATCTTTTAATGGTGACTCGTTTTGTTAAGCTCCCAGCAAATTACCAAGCTTATTTAAATGCAGGGTCAAAAACGAGCCAACAAGTTATTCATTTTAAGAAAAAAGGGAAACAACTATTATTAACCCAAGAAAGCTATGTAAATTTCGCCCAGGCCAAAGACCCAATATCACTAAGTGTATCCCTCAATAACTTCCCTCCTGTTTTAGCTTCTTTTGATATAAAAAACAAAGAAGAAGATCGTCACTTGATTGATGTGAGCAGCTATTTCAATGATGATTCTCCTGGCTTTAATATTATTAGAAAAGGATTGAAAAAAGAATATGGAATTGGAAACCCAGATAGTAAGAGAAGTTTTATAGATACCATCAGTAGTTTTTCTAAAAACACAGAAATACGACATACACTTACCTATAAAGCAACAAGTGCACCAAGAAGTAATTCAACAAAGACTTTAAGTTTTCAAATAAACCATTCCATTATTGCTTTGCCCGAAAACCCAATGCAGATTCGTTATGCAGATGAAAGAGTTGGATGGTTTAGTTTAAAAAAGTATAACTACAGTTCAGAGGCGTTAAAGTCAGATCGCTTTGAAATTATTCGTCGTTGGAGATTAGAGCCTTCCGACCAAGAGGCCTACGCCAGAGGAGAATTGGTTACTCCCATCAAGCCTATTGTTTATTATTTAGACCCTGCAACTCCAATGAAATGGCGGCCTTATTTTAAACAAGGGATTGAAGATTGGGCTTCCGTTTTTGAAAAAGCGGGCTTTAAAAATGCTATTATAGCGAGAGACCCACCCTCAAAAGAAGAGGATCCGGAATTTAGCCCAGAAGACATTCGTTTTTCTACCGTTCGTTATGTAGCCTCCACTACCAGAAATGCGACTGGGCCTAGTGTTTCTGATCCACGGACAGGTGAAATTATTGAAAGTGACATTACATGGTATCACAACCATTTACGTTCCTATAGAAATAGGTATTTATTAGAAACTGGAGCTGCGAATCCAAAAGCCCGAACCTTAGAAACACCTGAAGAAGATATTGGTGAAATGATACGACGTGTTATCTCCCATGAAATCGGACATGCCTTAGGATTGCCTCACAACATGAAAGCGAGTTCTGCTTATTCTGTTGATTCATTGCGCTCTGGAAGTTTCACCCAAAAAATGGGAATTGCCACAACTATAATGGACTATGCTCGCTATAACTACATTGCGCAACCTGGTGATGAAAACATTCGTTTTGTACGTAAATTAGGGCCTTATGATGACTACAGTATTGAATGGGGGTATCGTTTCTTTCCCAATGAAACTTCAGAGTCTGAAAGAGAAATACTAAATAAAATGGTAACCAACAAAAGCATGAACCCAATCTATATGTTTGGATCTGGCGGAAATGATCCCGATACCCAAACTGAAAATATTGGAGATGATCCTATAAAAGCAAGTTTCTATGGTTTAAAGAATCTAAAAATAGTAGCTGAAAATCTAGATTCATGGACCACCCCAGAAGGACAGTCTTATGAAGACTTAAATGAATTATACAATGAAATGATTGGAGTATACAGAAGGTATATTTACCATGTAATAAGCATGGTGGGGGGAATTAATGAAACCCTTATGGTAAAGGGACAAAAGAATATTCCTTACAAAAACCTTGATAAAGAAAGTCAACTTAATGCCCTTTTGTTTTTAGATAAAAACCTATGGAAAACCCAAGCTTGGTTAATAGATACTAAACTTCTTTCTAAGATTAAAGATGAAGGCGGACTTGGAATAATACAAAACCTTCAAGTCAGTGCTCTACAAAGAATTTTAAGTGTGAAACGTCTCAATAGAATGCACTCTAGTGAAATCACTTTAGAAGGAAATAGCTTAAAAGTTGATGAATTACTAGACGTACTTTATTATAGCTTAATGATTAAAAAACAACCGCTGGACACCTTCAATAAAAATCTTCAAATACAGTTTGCAAATTCAATTATTACTCTGCTTAAAGAACCCAAACTATACCCTACAATTAAATCAAGTTTGGAAGCCATCAAAAAAGAAATCACTAGAATTGCAAACAAAGAGCGTAAAAAAGGAACGAAATTTCAAAAGAATCATTATCAATACCTTTTGGATTTAACTAAAAAAGAGTCTGAATAATATCAAAAGTAGTTTCTGCCATTTTATTTCCTTTATGGTCTAGCAGGGGATTAATTTCACACACTTCTAGAGCAATAACCTTTTCACTTACATGAAATTCTTCAATTAAGGAAATTACTTCCTTAGGATCAAAACCTTTGGAAACTGGAGTTCCTGTGCCATAGGAAATCAAATCACAATCCAACGCATCTACATCAAAGGTAATATAGATAATATCCACGTCTGAAAATCGCTCTAAAGATTCTGACACACAGTTTGCCAAACCCCGATGGCGAACCTGATGAACAGGATAGTTTTTAATTTCATACTCTGCCATTATTGCATCTTCTTCAGCTTCTGTATCGCGCACTCCAAAATAAATAAGATGTTCTGGTTTTAATATGGGCGTAACAGATCCCATATCCTTCATCTGCTTCCAATCTGCTTGTGTTTCTTCACT
>JBKEHX010000053.1:0-9979 GCA_046711205.1 Flavobacteriaceae bacterium | reverse complement strand
CTGAATCTTATATGCTTCCCTTAGGAACACTTGCTCCAGATTTTTTACTTCCAAATGTGGTTTCAGGAAAACAAAGTACATTAGAATCACTAAAAGGGTCAAAAGGTACCTTAGTGATCTTCATGTGTAATCATTGTCCGTATGTTCTTCATTTAATGGATGCGCTCGTTTCAAGCGTAAACTCATTAGCGGAAAAAGACATTAATACAATTGCTATATCTAGTAACAGTATACATTCTCATCCACAAGATGGACCCGAAGAAATGATGAAATTGTCATTAGAAAAAAGTTTTTTATTCCCCTATTTATATGATGAAACTCAAGAGGTAGCTCACCTTTATCGAGCAGCATGTACTCCTGATTTTTATTTATTTGATGCAGACACAAAACTAGCGTATAGGGGAAGGTATGACTCATCTCGACCAGGAAATGAAATTTCTACAACAGGGGAAGATTTACATAAAGCAGCTGAAATGATACTATTAAAAAAACCCATAACAGAAATCCAATTTCCAAGTATGGGCTGTAATATAAAATGGCACCAAGGCAATAACCCTAAGGAGCATCTTTAGAAATTAATAAGCTCTACTTCAAAAATCAAAGTAGCATTTGGAGGAATAGCATCTCCGGCTCCTTGGGCTCCATAGCCTAAATGACTTGGAATTACAAATCGTGCTGCGCCATTTTTTTTAAGTAATAAAATTCCTTCATCCCATCCTGGAATAACTTGCCCTACTCCAACTGAAAATTCAATAGGTTGGTTTCGTTGAAAAGATGAATCAAAAACAGTTCCATCCACTAGTGTTCCACTATAATGAACAGAAACATTTGCTCCTTTAGGTGGATGTTCTCCTTCTCCTTCTTTTGTAATTGTATAGTACAAACCACTTACTGTTTTTTCCATTCCTTTCACTAAAGACGACATAGCTTTTTCCGCATCGTCAATAGCATCTTGCTTACGGGCGTCACCACTAGAATTAAAGTCCTCAAATGCTTTTAGTGCATCCCAGTCATTTGCTGCATCACCATGACGCTCAATGGTTACAGCATCTATAGTGTCCCCTTGTCCAATACTATTAACAATATCCTGTCCTTCAAATACATAACCAAAAACAGTATGCTTTCCATCCAACCAATCAGTTTTTCCGTGTGTAATAAAAAACTGACTTCCATTAGTTCCTGGTCCTGAATTAGCCATTGAAAGAGTACCTGGCTTGTTGTGTTTTAAATCTGGATGAAATTCATCATCGAATTGATAACCAGGACCACCAACTCCAGAGCCCTTAGGACAGCCTCCTTGTGCCATAAAATCAGGAATTACACGGTGAAATTTCATCCCATTATAATAAGGATCCCCATCACTTTTATGATCGTTTTTTAATTTACCTTCTGCTAAGCTCACAAAGTTTCCAACCGTACCAGGAGTTTTATCGTAAGTGAGTTCAAGTAAAATATTCCCTTTAGATGTTTCAAATTTAGCAAATATGCCTTCCATAATAATTTTATTTGGTGACAAAGATAATAATACCCAATCAATACGAATGTGTTAATCTAAAAAAGCTTAATTGGCAATCTCACTCATGAATTTGAGTCGATATAATCGAAGATCTTCTTCTTCATAATCTCCATCAAACTGATCATAGGCAGCTTTAATAGAATCAGATTCAGCCTCTATAAAATAGTTATACAGCTCTTCCTGTTGATCTTCATCTAAAAGATCTTCAAAACAATAACCAATTGAAAGGCGTGTTCCTGAAAAAACAATGGTTTCCATCTCTGCTATGAGTTTTTCCATGTTCATTCCTTTTGCAGAGGCAATATCTTCCAAAGGCAATTTTCTGTCAATACTTTGAATTAAAAACAATTTAAGAGCTGAATTAATTCCTGTGCTTTTAACCACTAAATCATCTGGACGAAGAATTTTATTTTCTTTAACATATGAGTTAATTAGAACTAAAAACTTATCGCCATAACGTTTGGCTTTTCCTTCACCTACTCCATTAATATTAATTAATTCTTCTTGGGTAATAGGATATTTAAAACACATATCCTCTAAGGAATATTCTTGAAAAACAGCATAGGGAGGGACTTCGCTGGCGCTTGCCACATCTTTTCGAAGCCCTACCAAAAGATGCATTAGCTCTATATCAAGTATCCCTTGTGATTTATTCTTAATAATATTTTTAGTTGGCAAGCTATCATATTTATGATCTTCTGTCATCATAAATGATTTTGGATTGGAAAGGTATTCTTTTCCTCTTGCTGTGAGGCGCAACAAGCCGTAAGTTTCTATTTCTTTTAATAAAAACCCTGAGACTAAAGCCTGACGGATTAAAGCCATCCAAAAATAGGAATCTTTTGAAGCGCCACTACCAAAAACTGATACTTTATGTGTTTTATGAGACTGTATAAGCGCATTTTTTTCACCTAAAAGAGTTTTAACAACTTCTTTAGCCTTGTATTTTTCTTTTGTGGTCAGAACAATTGACAATAGAAGTTCGAGCTCATTTTGTGCTTCGCTTTGATTTTTAGGATAGCGCATATTGTCATCCATATCACCTCCCTCACCGGTAGCATTATCAAAAGCCTCCCCAAAGTAATGGAGAATGTATCGGCGGCGAGAAATAGATGTTTCTGCATAGCCAACCATATCACTTAAAAGCGACATTCCTATTTCCTTTTCGGCCAATGGCTTTCCAGACATAAATTTTTCTAATTTCTCAATGTCTTTATAGGCATAAAAAGCAAGACAATGTCCCTCGCCACCATCACGACCTGCCCGGCCTGTCTCTTGGTAATAGCTTTCAATACTCTTTGGAATATCATAATGAATTACAAAACGAACATCAGGCTTGTCAATTCCCATGCCAAAAGCAATAGTCGCTACAATAACATCACAGTCATCCATTAAGAAATTATCTTGATTATTGATTCTCGTTTTTGGATCTAAACCAGCATGATAAGGAAGTGCTTTAATGCCATTCACCTGAAGGGTTTGTGCCAATTCCTCAACACGCTTTCTAGATAAACAATATACAATACCAGATTTGTTGGCATTTTGTTTGATGAATTTAATAATGTCAAAGTCTACTTGACTTGTTTTTGTACGAACCTCATAATAAAGATTAGGACGATTAAAAGAATCTTTAAAAACGGCAGCATCCGAGATATGCAAATTTTTCATAACATCTTCCTGCACCTTAGGCGTCGCAGTTGCAGTTAATGCAATTATTGGAATTTCTTGCTCAAATTGCTCAAGAATAATTCTTAAGTTTCTGTATTCAGGTCTAAAGTCATGACCCCATTCTGAAATGCAATGGGCTTCATCTACTGCTAAAAAAGAAATTTTTACAGATTTAAAAAAATCAATATTTTCTTTTTTAGATAACGATTCTGGCGCAACATATAATAATTTTGTAACCCCGTTTCGTATGTCCGATTTCACTTTTTCAACTTCTGTTTTATTTAAGGATGAATTCAGAACATGGGCAATTCCATTTTCTGAAGAAATCCCACGAATAGCATCAACTTGATTTTTCATTAAAGAAATAAGTGGAGAAACAACTATTGAGGTCCCTTCCTGCATAAGTGCAGGTAACTGATAACATAAAGATTTGCCGCCGCCAGTAGGCATAATAACAAAACTATTCTCTTTTTTAAGTAATGTGTTGATAACTCTCTCTTGAAGCCCTTTGAAAGTAGAGAAACCAAAATATTTTTTTAACTCTTTCTTAAGATTATCTGAATTCATTAATGGGTTTATGGTGTTTGATTTTTTATTTTATTCAAGTATTCTAATATACTTCTTTTTAATATAGTTTACAAGAAACCTGAGAACATCTATTTCATTAAATTAAAAAAATATCAAAATGATTTTTTATCATTTCATACCGATTGTTTTTGATATTTTTGTATTTAGAAATTAAACAACAACGCATCAATCTTAAATATGAGCGAATTTATTCCTAGAGACGAAATGTCTTTTTTGGATCACTTAGAAGAATTACGATGGCATTTGATTCGTTCTGTCTTAGCAATTGTTATTATTGCAACGGTTGCATTTTTATTTAAAGATTTCATATTTGATGTGCTTCTTTTTGGGCCTAAGAAAAAAAGCTTTATTACCTACAGATGGTTTTGCTCACTTTCACAAACCCTTGGGCAAGGAAGTAGTTTTTGTCTTGAAGAACTCCCCTTTAGAATTCAAAGTAGGACTGTAGCAGGACAATTTTCTGCGCACCTATGGACATCTATTCTTGCGGGATTTATTATTTCATTCCCCTACATACTTTACGAATTTTGGAAATTCGTAAGCCCTGGACTTTATGAAAAAGAAAGAAAAAATGCACGTGGCTTTATTTTTATTGCATCTCTTTTATTTTTCACAGGGGTTCTTTTTGGATATTACATAGTTACACCACTTTCTATTAATTTTTTAGGTAACTATTCTGTAAGTAGTGAGATTTTTAATGATTTTGACCTGAGCAGTTACATTGGTTTACTTCGAGCTTCCGTGCTTGCTTCAGGAATTATTTTTGAGTTGCCCATTATTATATATTTCTTAACTCGTGTTGGAATTGTAACTCCAGAATTTCTGAAAAAGAATAGAAAAATATCTTTAGTACTGGTCTTAAGCCTTTCCGCTATCATTACTCCTCCAGATGTAGTTAGCCAAATAATTGTTAGTATTCCGATACTTATCCTTTATGAAGTAAGTATTATTATTGCGAAAATTGTAACTCGAAACCAAGATAAAGCCCTTAACGATGTCTAATCCTATTACTGAATTTAACGATTATAGAAGTCTTATGAATGAACATTTGCTAGAAGGCGGTTCAAAGACTTTAAAACGAATTTTTAGTTTAGATAATCACGCTTTTAAAGAAGGCACCCTTGATGTTGCCACTAAAGAATTACTAGGTTTGGTAGCTTCAACAGTCCTAAGGTGTTATGACTGTGTAAAATACCATCTTGAAAAATGTTATCAAGAAAAGCTCTCCAAAGAAGCTATTATGGAAGCGCATGAAATTGCTACCTTAGTCGGGGGAACCATCGTTATACCTCATTTAAGAAGATCTTACGAATATTGGGAAGCGCTTGAATCAAATACAAACCAATAAAAAATGAAACTCAAAGCTACCAATATTGAAAAAGCTTATAAAGGGCGTAAGGTTGTAAAAGGAATTTCTGTAGAAGTTTCACAGGGAGAAATTGTAGGTCTACTAGGACCTAATGGGGCTGGTAAAACTACCTCCTTTTACATGATTGTTGGTTTAATAAAACCCAACAATGGAGCCATCTTTCTTGATGATAAGGAAATTACAAAATTTCCAATGTATCAGCGAGCACAACAAGGCATTGGATATCTTGCCCAAGAGGCCTCTGTATTTAGAAAATTGAGTGTTGAAGATAATATTTTAAGTGTTTTACAAATGACGAATTTAACTAAAAGTGCCCAAAAAGAAAAAATGGAATCTTTACTTGATGAATTCGGTTTAATCCATATACGCAAAAACAGAGGTGACTTACTATCTGGAGGTGAACGTAGACGTACAGAAATTGCGCGCGCACTGGCAACCGACCCGAAATTTGTATTATTAGACGAGCCATTTGCAGGAGTTGATCCTGTTGCCGTAGAAGACATTCAACGAATTGTAGCCCACCTTAAAAAGAAAAATATTGGCATATTAATTACCGATCATAACGTTCAAGAAACTTTAGCCATTACCGATAAAACATACCTAATGTTTGAAGGAAGCATACTTAAAGCTGGAACCCCTGAAGAGTTAGCTTCAGATGAAATGGTTCGCAAAGTATATCTTGGACAGAATTTTGAACTTAGAAAAAATAAATTGTCTTTTTAAAATTTTTTCCATAGTTAATATCCTAACCTATGACCTTAGAAATTAGAATTCCTCATCCAAAGGAATAGTCAGTGGTTAATAGTTTAGTTTGTACTGCCTTTAATATCAACACATCCTTCTTTAAAGATTCTAAATTTTATTGGAAAGATAGAAACCAAAACATCTGAAAGTTGAAGTTGAAAAATAATAAGGTAAAGATTGATTGACATAACGAATTAATCAATTACTATATATCAACTTTAATTAAAACTATTTTTTAAAACGTTTAAAATCAAATAGATAACTATCATTACGGGAACTGCAACCCATTGTAAAAAGTAAAAAGAAGGTGCTACTAACAAAACCAGTAGCAATTGAAACCCATACTCTCGAAACTCAAAAGATTTGATTTTAAATGAGAATAAGGGAAATCTAATGTTCATCAAAATAGCAGAAAAAATTGAAATAAAAACTAAGGAAGGATAGGTGGTAAGAAAAGGTTTTAGAAATTCAAACAATGGATGTTCCATTAAAAGTGGTAGCGACACTATAAAAAGTGCATTAGCGGGCGCAGGGAGGCCTTTAAACTCATGTCTTTGTTCGGAGTCAATATTAAAATTTGATAATCGTATTCCAGCTCCTAAAGAAATCAAAAAACCGACTAAAGCAAAGGGAGCAAATGAAAATACAAACTCATTTTGAAAAATAAAAAAGTTATAATATATTTCTCTAATTCCAATTTCCAAAAACAACTGGTACATTACAACCCCTGGTACAATTCCACTAGTTATAATGTCTGCCATGGAATCAAACTGTAGTCCAAACTGACTTTCAACTTTTAACAAGCGGGCAAAAAAACCATCAAATAAATCAAAAAAAGCACCCAATAGAACCAACAAAAATGCTGCTTCAAATAAATTTTTATAGGCAAGACTTGCAGCAAAACACCCACAAAGAAAATTTAAGGACGTAAAAAGATTTGGAATGTTTCGTTTAATGAGTTGCACTAATAATTATTTGTAATTTTCTACAAGATAGTGATTGCTTTAGCTTCAAAAAAAATTAAATTCGTGCAAATGTCTAAAACAACAAAACACTTTTTATTAGCAATAGGATCAGGACTACTACTTTCAGCCTCTTGGCCCGTAAATGGATTTACCCTATTAATATTTGGAGCACTTATTCCATTGTTGTTTTTAGAAGATTCTATTAAAAAAAGTGATTCTAAAAGAAAAGTGCTACAGGTTTTTGGCTATAGCTACTTGACGTTTCTTCTTTGGAATCTATTAATTACTTGGTGGTTAATAAATTCAACGCTTAGTGGAATGCTTTTTGCCAATTTTTGTAATAGTCTTTTTTACGCACTTGTCTTCACCTGCTTTTCATGGGCAAAAAGAAGGCTACCTAACCGAAGTGCCTATTTATTCTTCATTGCACTTTGGCTTGCTTTTGAAAAACTACATTTAAGCTGGGACTTCTCATGGTCATGGCTAAATCTTGGAAATGTATTTTCTGAAAATATATATTGGATTCAATGGTATGAATATACTGGTGTTTTTGGAGGTTCATTATGGGTTTTATTACTGAATGTATGGCTATTTCATCTTTTTAAAAATAACAATAGTGTACTTAGATATAAATTTTTGGTCAGAAAAATGATAGGTCCTCTCTTATTTATTTCCCTTCCAATTGCGTTTTCGCTTTATTTATGTGAGAAGGTAGCAGAAGGTGATAAAAATATAAGCGTACTACTCCTTCAGCCTAACATCGACCCTTATAGTACTAAGTATACATTAACAAATTCAAACTTTTTAAGTCTTTGGAAAGAGCAAGTACAGCCTTTTTATTTAGATAGTCTTGACTATATACTCTCGCCAGAAACCTATTTTGCCGAAGGATATGGAGAAGAGTTGCTCGAGTTTCAAACCTCAGAATTACATCAAGAACTAAAAAAAGAATTAGCTAAAATCCCAATGACACAATACATTACGGGAATTCAATATTATGATTTATATGTACAAGAAAAAGCACCTTCATTAACCGCCAACCTTATTAGAAAAGGACTTTGGGCAGATTATTATAATAGCGCATTGGCTGAACAAGATAATAAAACTTCCCAAATTTATCATAAATCGAAATTAGTGGTAGGTGTGGAAAACATGCCATTCAAATCGGTTTTAAAGCCCTTACTAGGTGATATTTTACTCAATTTAGGAGGAACAGTAGCAAGTAGAGTCACACAAAAAAGACGGCGTATTTTTTCACACATCAATCCAGCACTAAAAGCAGCCCCTATTATTTGTTGGGAATCTATTTTCGGAGAATTTGTAACTGGTTATGTTAAAGAAGGAGCCACCTTTTTAGCGGTTATTTCTAATGATGCTTGGTGGGGGGAAACACCAGGTCATAAACAATTATTAAGCTACACCAGGTTACGTGCCATTGAAACTAGAAGAGATATTGCTCGCAGTGCAAACACCGGAATCTCTTGTATCATTAATGCAAAAGGTGAAATTTCGCATCAAACTTCCTATAATAAAAAAACTACAATAAGAGGAAGGGTTAGTGGTAGAGATACTCTCACTTTTTATGTTCGTTTTGGAGATATTATAGCTCGTTGTTCTTTATTTATAGCAAGTTTATTTTTTCTGCTAGCAATAAGCCGTAAAATTGATCCCAATGGCATTACCTAAATTTAAATTTAGGTTATTCAAAACATTACCCCTAAAAACAGATATCAAACTTAATTATGAAAGAGAATAAAATCTATACTAAAACTGGCGATCGTGGAGTTACCAGTTTAATTTCTGGTAAAAGAGTTCCTAAGCATGATATCCGTATTAAAGCGTATGGAACTATTGATGAACTAATAGCCTGGTTAGGACTTATTAGAGATAATACGATCCATACCGGAATACAAGCGAGTATTCTAGAAATTCAAAAAAAATTAATGTCTCTAGCGGCACAATTAGCTATTGAATCTGAAAAAAAAATTCCTAAAAATTTAATTCCTATTCAATCAAATGATGTTACCGATTTAGAAAACCAAATTGATATACTTACTAATAAACTTTCGCCCTTGAAAAATTTTATAATTCCTGGAGGTCATATTTTAATTTCTTATGTACATCTTGCACGTTGTGTCTGTAGAAGGTCAGAGCGTTATATTACTGAGCTTAATGAAGAAGTTAAAGTTTCGTTCGCGCTTATTGCTTATATAAATCGTCTTTCAGATTATTTTTTTACACTTTCAAGGTTCTTTGCAGTTGAATTAGGAGTCGAAGAAATTAAATGGAATGGAAACTAAATTCTTAAATTACTTGTATAGTTTTTATAAAAATCTATTTTTGCAAAAAAAAAGAACTATGTATTGGACTTTAGAACTTGCTTCCTACCTTAGTGATGCCCCATGGCCCGCAACAAAAGACGAATTAATTGATTTTTCAATTCGAACAGGAGCTCCTCTAGAAGTAGTTGAAAACCTGCAAACTATGGAGGATGAAGAGGATGTTTACGAATCAATAGAAGAGATATGGCCAGACTTTCCCCAGGAAGATGACTACCTATGGAATGAGGACGAGTATTAATCCATTCTTTAACGAATTTAAAAAGTCTCTTCAAGAGGCTTTTTTTTTAATTACTTTTGAATTTAATTAAAGACAATATTTCTAGAAGTATATGAGTATTATAAATAGCATCTTAAAAACATTTGTAGGAGACAAGACAAAAAAGGATTTGAGTCAAATCACTCCTTTGGTTGCAGAAATAAAAAGCCATCAGAAAAATCTTGAAACTCTTTCCCATGATGAACTTCGCCAAAAAACAATCGCCTTTAAAGAACTAATTTCCGAAGAAAGAAAAAGCTTTGACCTGGCAATAGAAACCTTTAAAGAAAATGTTCAAAAAACAAGTGATATAGATGAAAAAGAAAGTCTGTACCAACAAATTGATACTCAAGATGAAGAGGCACAAAAAGCAGTGGAAGCCCTCCTAAATAAGATCCTTCCTGAAGCCTTTGCAGTGGTTAAAGAAACTGCACGTCGTTTTGTGGAAAATACAAGTATTGAAGTAACCGCTTCAGCTTATGACAGAGAATTATCCCAACAAAAAGAATACATTCAGCTTAAAAGAGATAA
>JBKEHX010000052.1:0-10184 GCA_046711205.1 Flavobacteriaceae bacterium | reverse complement strand
AACGTCTGTAGACAACTTCCTCCATAGAAGCAAAATCATCTGGGCCTTCAACAGTTTTAATATTATAATGCCGGTATTCTTTTTTGTTAGGTTTCCCATTTCTGAATACTACACAGGCAGCAACAGGAGTGCTTCCTTGGATGTTTGAGTTATCAAAACACTCAATGTGAAGGGGTGGTTTTGGAAGCCTCAAATCCACCATCATTTGGTTCATGATTCGAGAATTATGTCGTTCTGGATCAATAATCTTCATTTGTTTAAAACGCTCCATTCTAAAGAACTTTGCATTTCGAATCGAAAGATCCACCAGTTTTCTTTTATCCCCCTTTAGTGGTACACTAATTTTTAAACTTTCTCCCAGTTGCACCAATTCTGAAAGAAAAATTTCTTTTGCAACACTTACAAATAATTGTCGAACTTCAATAATTCCTAATTGTAATAACGTCGCATTAGATTCATTTAATTTCTTTTTTACTTCTAAGGTATGAGACCTAACAATTGCACCATGAGATACTTGGAGGTAGTTAATATATCCATAACTTTCATCAGAAATAATACTGAATACATCTATATTATTGATTTTAGCATTTACAATGGTTGATTTGGCTTGGTAGTTAGTGAGTGATTCAATTTTTTCTTTTACCAATTGGGCTTTTTCAAACTCCATGGCTGCTGCATGGTGTTTCATTTGATATTTAAAACCTTTTAAAGATTCCTTAAAGTTTCCTTTGATGATCTCTCTTATTTTTTTGATATTATTATCATATTCGAAACGTTCAATTTGACTTGTACATGGGGCTAGGCAATTGCCCATGTGGTATTCCAAACAAACTTTATATTTTCCGGCTTTAACTTTTTCATCATTTAAGTCAAACGCACAGCTTCGAAGAGGATAGAGAGATCTTATAAGCCCTAAAAGGGTCATGATTGTTTTTAAATTTGTATACGGGCCATAATATTCAGAACCATCTTTAATAAGCCTTCGTGTATAAAAAACACGTGGAAAAGGTTCTCTTTTGATGCAAATCCAAGGATAGGTTTTATCATCTTTTAGAAGAACATTATAGCGTGGCTGGTGTTTTTTGATGAGGTTGTTTTCTAACAACAATGCATCCATTTCGGTTTCTACAACAATATGTTCAATGCGAATAATGTTTTTTACCAGTACGTTGGTTTTTTTGTATTCGTGAACTTTGTTAAAATAGGAACTGACCCTTTTCTTTAGGTTTTTGGCTTTACCAACATAGATAATACGATCAGACTTATCATAATATTGATAAACTCCAGCTACTTCGGGGAGGCTTTTTAATTGTATTTTGATGAGATCATGTTTCACAAAACGAAAATATTGATTTTCTTTGGGTCTAGAAACTGTTATAGACATCAATTGGGGTTAATGAAAGAAACTAAAGAAACCGTAAGGACTCTTTTTTTAGAAAAAAGGTTGGCACTATCGCCAGCAACTCATGAAGAATTAAGCTTGGCCATTGGGAATCAATGCTTACAATTACCTATTTGGGAACTTGAATATTTTCATTTGTTTTTACCAATTACCCAAAAAGCAGAGGTAGATACTTCCTTCATCTTAACCCTCCTTAAAGGACGTGACAAACAAATTATTTTACCTAAAGTCACTATGGAGAGTTCTTTAACTCATATTCTTTTAACGGATGCAACTAAGATTGTAAAAAATAAATGGGGGATTCCTGAGGCTGAAAGCGGTATCCCAATTGCTCCCTCAATGTTACAAGTTATTTTCATTCCTCTTTTGGGGTATGATTCGCAAGGAAATAGGGTGGGCTATGGGAAAGGTTTTTATGATGCTTTTTTGAAAAGCTGTAAGCCCGAAGTTTTGAAAATTGGACTTTCTTTTTTTGAACCAGTAGCCCAGGTTAAAGGAATACATTCAGAAGACATTCTTTTAGATTACTGCGTTACTCCAGAGACGATTCATCAGTTTTAAGAGATTCTTTAATAAAGATTTTTTTATTAAAAATAATCATAATTCCTACCCCCGCACTAATGGCAGTATCTGCAATATTGAAAATATATTGAAAGAACAAAAAGGAATCGCCCCCAACCCCAGGCAACCATGAAGGCCAGGTCCATTCAAGCAAAGGAAACTGTAACATATCAACCACATGTCCATAAAATAATGGGGCATACCCTCCTCCTTCCGGCAAAAATGTTGCAATGCTATTATAGCTACTCGAAAATAAAACTCCATAAAAAACAGAATCTATAATATTGCCTAGTGCTCCTGCAAAAATTAATGCTAGTGCCCAATTTAATATGGTTGAACTTTGTTTTTTTATGGCGTCCCAAAGCCAGTATCCTAAACCAAAAATGGCAACTAAACGAAAAAGGGTTAAAAATAATTTGGCAGTATCGTCATTGATAAAAGGCAGAAAGTCATTTAACTTAGCTCCCATTGCCATTCCTTTATTTTCAACAAAAAGTAATTTAAAAAAGCCGACATCAACAATAGGAAGAACCCCATAACCAGAAAGTGGATAATTTAGCTTAATGTAAATTTTACTCCATTGATCAATAAATAGAACCCCAACTATAATTATGAGCGCCCAAGAGTAATTGAAGTATGTTTTTTTTGTATTCAGGATGGAATTCTTAAAAATTTATTATTGCATGTTTTTTGCCTCAATGCTTAAGGTGGCATGTGGAACAATAAATAAGCGTTTTTTATTAATAAGCTTTCCTGTTACTCTACATACACCATAAGTTTTATTTTCAATTCTAATTAAAGCATTTTTAAGATCTCTTATAAACTTTTCTTGACGAATGGCTAGTTGTGTATTGGCCTCCTTAGACATGGTTTCTGACCCTTCCTCAAAAGCTTTGAATGTTGGAGCGGTGTCTTCTGTGCCATTATCCCCATCATTCATGTAGGAACTTCTCAATAATTCAAGATCCACATTTGCTTTCTGAATTTTTCCTTCAATTAAGGCTTTGAACTCTTTTAGTTCACTGTCACTATAACGAATTTTTATTATTGAACTCATCAGGTTATTTTTTTAATTTTTATAGACGTAGTTATGTTTCCAAATTCAATCTCTAATCCCTCTTCTAAAGAGGATTCAAATGTTATGTTTTTTGCTAAAATTTCAGACAATATATAACTTTTATTTTCTATAACTGCAGCTTCTAGTCGGGGTTCTTTTTCTAAGAATACATCAATCTTATCAGTAACCTCTAGGCCACTATCTTTTCTAAAATTCTGAATCCTATTGATTAATTCTCTTGCAATACCTTCTTGAATTAATTCTGGGGTAAGTGTCATGTCAAGGGCTACAGTCATACCATTGCCCTGTGCAACTTGCCACCCCTCAATATCCTTGAAGAAAATCTCGACATCAGAACGTTCTAAAATAATATTCTTATTGTTTAGGCGAACCTCAAGCTGATCTTTTTCTTCAAGTTCTAAAATTTGCGCTGAAGTTAATGCTAGAATAATACCTACTACTGCTTTTACATCTTTTCCGAAACGAGGCCCTAATGCTTTAAAGTTGGGCTTTATTTCTTTTACCAATAATGAATTAGCATCATCTAAAAGCTCAATGGTTTTGACATTAATTTCTCCTTTTAGCTGCTCGGTAATGCGTTCAATTTGTTCACGTTCTTCAGCATCTTTGACAGGAATAATCATTTTTTGAAGCGGTTGTCGCACCTTAACTTGTTCTTTTTTACGAAGTGATAATGCAAGTGAGGTAAGTTTACGAGCAGTATTCGTTTGACGTTCTAATGTTGCATTAACATGGCTTGAAAGAGCAATAGGAAAATCAGTTAAGTGAACAGAAGCGATAGTGTCCTGAACTAAATCTTGGAACAAACGATCCATAAAGAATGGAGCTACAGGTGCTGCCAACTGAGACACAGTAAGCAAAATTTCATATAAGGTTTGATATGCAGCAATTTTATCAGGGCCATATTCGCCTTTCCAAAAACGTCTTCTACAAAGGCGCACATACCAATTACTTAATCTTTCTTGCACAAAATAAGAGATCGCACGAGCGGCCTTGGTGGGCTCATAATCTTCAAAGGCTGAATCTACTATTTGAATTAAACTGTGTAATTCAGAAAGAATCCAGCGGTCTAATTCAGTTCTTTCTTCCAAAGCTATGATATCCTCTTTCTTAGGGTCAAAAGCGTCAATGTTAGCATATAAGCTAAAATAAGAATAGGTATTGTACAGAGTACCAAAAAATTTTCGTTGTACTTCTGCAATTCCTTCTGAGTCAAATTTTAAATTGTCCCAAGGATTGGCATTTGAAATCATATACCAACGCGTGGCATCTGCTCCGTATTGATCGAGTATGTTAAAAGGGTCTACGGCATTTCCTAAACGCTTGGACATTTTTTGTCCAGCTTTGTCCAGCACTAATCCATTAGAAACTACGTTTTTATATGCTTTTTTTCCAAAAACCAATGTTCCAATGGCATGCATGGTATAAAACCAACCTCTTGTTTGGTCTACTCCTTCTGCAATATAATCTGCTGGAAAGCGTTCACCAGCATCAATTTTTTCTTTATTTTCAAAAGGGTAATGCCACTGTGCATAAGGCATCGCCCCTGAGTCAAACCAAACATCAATTAAGTCAGATTCTCGGAGCATTGGCTGTCCATTAGCACTGGAAAGCACGAGAGCATCTACTACATTTTTATGTAAATCAACGAGCTTGTAATTTTCATCAGAAAAATCACCTTCAATAAAACTATTAAATGGATTTTCATCCATCAATCCTTTTCTAACCGATAGGTCTAGGGCCTCTTTTAATTCAGCAATAGAGCCAATAACTTTAGTTTCTTGCCCATCTTCTGTTCGCCATACTGGTAGGGGAATCCCCCAAAAACGTGATCGAGAGAGGTTCCAGTCATTTGCGCTGGCCAACCAATTTCCAAAGCGGCCTTCGCCTGTAGATTTGGGTTTCCAATTAATTTCTTTGTTTAATGTCACCATATGATCCCGCACTTCGGTTACTTTTATAAACCAGGAATCTAGTGGGTAATATAAAATGGGTTTGTCTGTACGCCAGCAATTTGGATAAGAGTGAACATATTTTTCAACCTTAAATGCACGATTCTCTTCCTTTAATTGAATTGCAATTTCTACATCAGTAGAACGTTCTGGAGCCTCTCCCTCTGGATAGTATTCATTTTTAACAAATCGACCCCCTAAAGGTCCTACTTCTTTTCTGAAACGGCCTTTAAAATCAACAAGAGGAACGGTATTTTCATTTTCATCTAGTACCAATAAGGGCGGTACTTCCGGAATGGCTTCTTTAGCAACTTTAGCGTCATCTGCTCCAAAAGTGGGAGCCGTATGAACAATTCCTGTTCCTTCTTCAGTGGTAACAAAATCTCCAGCAATAATGCGGAAAGCATTTTCAGGACTCGCTAAAGGTAGGGGTGCTTCTTTCCATAATTGTTCATACTTAATATCGAGTAATTCACTTCCCTTTAATTCATTTTCAATGCGGTAAGGAATCGTTTTATCTCCAGCTTTATAATTAGTAAGCTCATCTTGAGGGATGAATTTTTTCCCAAATTGTTTTGAAAGTAATGCTTTTGCAAGTACTATACGAATAGGTTGATGTGTATACTGATTGAAGGTATTAACCACCACATAATCAATATTTTTTCCAACTGTAAGTGCCGTATTAGAGGGAAGTGTCCACGGTGTAGTTGTCCAGGCTAGAAAATATAATGGTATTTTACCCTTAAGCGTGCGCGGAATACTTGCTTCTGTTGCTTTAAATTGAGCGGTAATGGAAGTGTCCGTTACATCTTGATAGGTACCTGGTTGATTTAGCTCATGGGAGCTTAAGCCTGTTCCAGCCATAGGTGAATAAGGCTGAATTGTATAACCCTTATAAAGAAGGCCTTTTTCATGAATTTGTTTAAGAAGCCACCATACAGATTCCATATACTTTGAAGTATAGGTAACATAAGGATCTTCCATATCAACCCAATAGCCAATTCGTTTTGTGAGTTCATTCCAAACATCAGTATAGCGCATAACAGCCTTTTTACATGCCGTGTTGTATTCTTCTACTGAAATAGTTTTTCCAATGTCATCTTTTGTAATGCCTAATTCTTTTTCTACCCCAAGCTCTACAGGAAGTCCGTGGGTATCCCAACCTGCCTTTCTTTCGACTTGAAATCCTTTTTGAGTTTTATAGCGACAAAAAATATCTTTAATGGTTCTTGCCATTACATGATGAATACCAGGCATCCCATTTGCAGAAGGTGGGCCTTCATAAAACACAAAAGAGGGGCTGCCTTCCCTAAGTGTTATACTTTTTGAAAAGGTGCCATTTTCTTCCCAATAGGCCAAAATTTCATCAGCTATTTTTGGTAAGTTTAATCCTTTATATTCATTAAATCTCATCTCTCTCCATTATTTTGGCAGGCTTATTCTTTAGCGTAACTTGAAACTATTTTATGGGTAACAGCATAGATAGAAGCACTTTAGATTCCTATGTCACCCTTTTTTATATTTCAATGCGAAAGTAATTAATTTTCAATAAAATAGAGAGGCAAATCTTTACTGATTACTGGGATTTGTTATATTTGAGTGTTATTAATCATAAATCAATTTAAAATGAAAAAAATCATTTTTTTATCTCTAACTTTTTTTTCTATTGCAATGTTTGGTCAAAATATAGTAGAGATTCACTACAGACATGTACCAACAAAGCATATAGCTGAATTTGAAGCTAAAGAAATAGACCATTGGTCTAAAGTAAAACAAAACGCAATTGATAACGGAGACATGTTAGCAACGGCTTTTTTTAAAGTAGCTGATGCTGGATTAGTTGAAGATAAAACTATGCCAACTCATGCATTTGTTCTTGTATATAAAGACTTTAAACAGTTAGCAAATGCAAATAAGATTTGGTCTAGTGCTGAAGAAGTTCTTGGAATGAATCCAAGTTATATTTCAACAGATGAAATCTCTACTGTTTTGATGATTCAACGATATAAATTAATAGATGAACTTACACCGCTTAGAGAATTTAAATATGCTGTGTGGAATTATTCAAAACCTAAAAACATGAATGGTTTTGTTGAAGAAAATATCAAATTATGGAAACCTTATTTCCAGAAAAAAGTAGGTAAAAACGGTCTTGCTGGTTGGGGAATTTTAGCACGCGTATATCCTCAGGGAATGAATGAGTCAAGCATACTTTCTTATGACCATTACACTAGTTTAGACAGTGCAATGCAAGCTCTTTCTCCAATGGATTTTGACACATCTATTCTGGCTAAATCAAAAATGTCTGAGTACGACCCAGATGGTTTTAGGTATAGAGTTCTTCTAGAACTACTTCAATTTCAGGGAAGTGTAAACTAAATCAAATACTTTCAATAAGTTATAACGTCACTGATTAATTTTAGTGGCGTTTTCTTTTAAACTATAGGCATATCATCTTCTGTAAGTTATGTGGGGGTATCCTTTCATCTAAAAAGAAACATTAAGTCCTATTTTAACATTTCTGCCGGGCGCAGAAATTCCAGAGGAAAAGGTTCGGTAATGGACATCAAAAATATTATCTAAACCAATGCGAAGACTGATATTCTCTTTAAGTACATATTGGGTTAATAATGATAGATCATTCCACGAAGGTGTTCCAGCATAAAGCCCTGAATCTTTAGAAAGTAATGGGGTTTCTTCAAGACCATCTTCTCCACCTAAAGAATAGGTTTCTGGGCTTTTACTTCCACTAAATTGAAAACGAACGGTTGCTAGCCAAGACTTTTCCTGATACTTTAACAATAGATCTCCAAAAATGGGAGAAATAGAGGGAAGCGGTCCATATAATTTACTTTTTGTAGCAGATATATACGACACATTTCCTTGAGTGGAAAGCTTTTCAGTAAAGGAATAATACCCGTCCATAGAAGCACCAAAAAGGTATCTATTACCTGAATTATCATTCGCTAGGGTTTCTAATTCTTTACCGTTGTAAAGGATGGTATTTAAGTCCTCTGTTGTTTTGTCTGTAAAGATAACGTAGTTATCTCGGCCAATATGCCGGGATAGTAGTGTACTAAATACACGAAGTGAAATATAATTTTTCGGCTGTTTTAAGTAGTTTTTAATCCCTATTTCAAAATTGTAAGCATATTCTGGAAACACATAGGGATTAGGCACAACTATAGTTCCATTACTTTCTCTTATTTTACCGATATCGTCAATATTTGGATTTCTAAAACCATTTGAAAAAATCGCATTCCATTGTATTTTTTTTGAAGAACGGTAAATAAGGGCAACTGTTTCTGTTAGTGCTTTAGCATTAAGATCAACTGAAGAAAGTAAGGCATTAATATTATAATATTCTTTCCAACGGGCATTCAAACTTGTAGAGGTAAGGCGCACTCCCGCATTTATTGTGAGATGGTCATTTAGATCCCAAATCCAGTTTGCAAAAACCGCAAAACTCATATATGAACTTCCCGCACTTGGATAGCGAGTTGGAATAGGTAGTTTGGGAGTATAGCCTATAATTTGATTTTGATTAAGAATTAAATCATGTTGAAATGCAAAGGAACGTACAAAGTTATAGGTTCCTTCAAATCCATAGGAAATGGAATGGTTTTCTTTGTAATCAAATTCAAAATCTCCATTTAAACTGATCACTTTTACACTTTCACGTTGATAATTCCTTGTTAAACTTCCAAAATTTCGATTAATTCTAGACTCTTCAATATCTTGATAGGCAAATGTTATTTTTCCAGAATTCAAGAATCGTTTATCTATAAGAAATTTGTATTGGGGGGAAATTAACACTCTTTTTTGTGGTCCATAAAACCACTCTGCATATCGCAAACCCCCGTTGCTTTCTTCGACAAGTTTATCATACCTTGAAATATCAGAAGAGTTTGAGTACTGTACATTTATGATAAGTTGATTTCGATCATTAAGTTGAACTAGAAATTTTTGAAATAAATCTAACTGGTCATATCCAGTATTTTTTTGAATTAATGGATTTTCATTTTGCAGCGGTTTGAGACTGAATTGAGTACTACTATTTGCAGAATAGAAGGGAGTAAGGCCCCAATTTTGAAACCCATGCGGTCTATTTTTACCCATTCTTAGATCTCCAAAATTGGAGTGGCTAATACTAGTAAGACTTGCCCATTTTTTATAACTCACCTCCGTAGAAATTGAGTTAATTGTTGCTTGGTCTGCCGATGAAAAATTACTAGAAAATTGTGTCACTACTTTCTTCTCATTATTAATGAGAGGACTGCGTGTATAATAATGAATAACACCTCCCAATGCATCAGATCCATAACCTACAGAGGAGGAGCCAAAGACAACTTCAACACGTTCAATTATATTGGGATTGAGGGTGATGGAATTTTGTAAGTGACCGCTTCTATAAATAGCATTGTTCATGCGAACACCATCCACAACCAATAGAAGTCTATTTGCCTCAAAACCTCTTATGACAGGGCTTCCCCCACCTCCTTGGGACTTCTGTATCCGTACTCCAGGACTTAAACCCACTAGGTCAGCGCCATTAGCAGGGCTTTGTAATTTGATTTCCTCAAACCCAATAATGTTTACTTTTTCTGCGATTTTCTTTCGGGAGGTTACCTTTCTTCCCACAGATAAAATAACTTCATCTAGGGTTTGCTCTTCTGAATCTAAAAGAATAGTGAG
Source organism: Flavobacteriaceae bacterium (assembly GCA_046711205.1). Lineage (GTDB taxonomy): Bacteria > Bacteroidota > Bacteroidia > Flavobacteriales > Flavobacteriaceae > MS024-2A. The sequence continues at coordinate 496 of JBKEHX010000052.1, read as the reverse complement.
TCCTATATTTAAATTATCTGATGAAAGGTCAAAAGCGTAGGTTTGGTATCCATAATATTGGATATATAAATGATCATTTTCAGAAAAAATAGAAAGATCAGCTTTTCCGTTTACATCTGTTAATGTTGATTTTTTTTTAGAGGCATCAAAAATTGCGGCTCCCTCTATGGGAGTATTTGATCCCGCTTCAAGTAAAAGTAATTCTTGTCCAAGAACCCCAAGAGGCGGAATCAATAAACAAAATAGGGTAAGATTACTTAAAAACTTCATTCAATATTTCCGTTGATCTAGGCGGTTTAAATTGTTGCAAATGTAATTGGTAATAGCGTACAACATTATTTAATAATTCTGATTTGTTATGTTTAGAAAGTTTAATTTCTTCAATACTATCAAATTTTGTTCCCAATAACTGGATCCAAGTGTGTTTTAATTTTCCCTCAAGAAAGTCACTATTTTTTTTTGTAGAAGCCATACACCCTGTTTCCAAATCAAAATA
>JBKEHX010000051.1:0-10355 GCA_046711205.1 Flavobacteriaceae bacterium | reverse complement strand
TGATGAAATGACCAATGGATAAACAGAATTGGCCCAATCATAAAAAGCCCAAGCATTTATTAGTTTTTTGCTCCCTTTTTTTAAAGGAGTTTTTAATGCAAACATGAAAAAATTTTAACGCATAAATTTAATGAAAATTAAAAGATATGCTAAAATTATTATTGATTTACTCAACCAATAGTTTCGATTATGTCTAACTCTTTTTAAGTTGTCTATTCTTATTATGTTTGAATGGTTTTACTTAATAATTAAATACCTTTTTTTAGAGATGTGATTTACTTTAAATGCAGAGAAAAGAACACATATAATGATCAATAGTAAAGATTTTTTATAATATTATGAGGTTAAAAACAAACAAACTATGTCCAAAACAATTATAAATCTCAACAAATAAGATTTCTTAAGTTTTAGAAATAAAAAGATTACTAATTTTGATGAAAATTCAATAGATGAAAAAATACTACTCACTAGTTCTTCTCGCTTTTTTAATATCTTGTCAAGGCAATTCACAAGAAAAAAAAGTCTCCAAAAAAGCATACGAAATCACTAAAACTGATACAGAATGGAGGGTAATACTCTCACCTTTAGCATATAATGTTTTACGACATGCTGCCACTGAGCCAAAGTTTACTGGCCCTCTAAACGATAACAAGCAAGAAGGCACCTATGTTTGTGGTGGTTGTAGAGCGCCTTTATATGAATCTCAATATAAATATGATTCAAAATCGGGATGGCCCTCTTTTGACCGAGGCATTGAAGAAAACTTAGAATATGATGTAGACTATAAGATAGGCTATCCAAGATCAGAGTTAAAATGCAGCAAATGTGGTGGACATTTAGGGCATATGTTTAATGACGGTCCAAAAAAGACAACCGGACAGCGACACTGCATAAACTCTGTCGCTTTAGCTTTTATTCCAAAGGATGGGAAATAAAGTCTACCCCGTTTCAAAAACAGACGCTGAATGGAAGAAGCAATTAAACGATTCTGAATATCAAATTTTACGCAAAAAAGGCACTGAATATCCATTTACAGGTATTTTTAATGAACATTATGAAGACGGGACCTATACCTGCAAAGGCTGTGGGCAAGCCTTGTATGATTCTAGCTCAAAATTTAAAAATAGTTGTGGATGGCCTTCATATGACTCTTCACTTCCAGGCGCTTTAGAACATATAAAAGATAAAACTCATGAGATGATACGTACAGAAATAGTCTGTTCTAATTGTGGCGGACATCAAGGGCATGTATTTAATGATGGTCCCACCTCCACAGGTCAACGCTATTGTGTTAATGCTGCTAGTATTGATTTTTCAAAGAAAAAAAAAATAAGATTAAAAATTGTTTTCAGTTTTGTAAATTTGTATCAAATTTAAATTGCACTTCATGAGTTCATATGATATTATTGTAGTAGGAAGTGGCCCTGGAGGCTACGTAACAGCTATTCGCGCCTCACAGCTTGGTTTAAAGACTGCCATTGTAGAGAAAGAAAGTTTAGGTGGTGTGTGTTTAAACTGGGGATGTATCCCAACAAAAGCACTTTTAAAATCGGCGCAAGTTTTTGAATACCTTAAGCATGCCGGAGACTATGGCTTAAGCGTAAAGGAATATGATAAAGATTTTGATGCTGTTGTAAATCGAAGTCGAAATGTTGCTGCAGGAATGAGTAAAGGGGTTCAGTTTTTAATGAAAAAAAATAAAATTGACGTTTTAAACGGACATGGGAAAATTCTTGCAGGTAAAAAAGTGAGTGTAACCCAAAACAATAAAACAGAAGAATACAGTGCTTCTAACATTATTATTGCCACAGGAGCACGCTCTCGAGTGCTACCTACACTTCCACAAGATGGCAAAAAAGTAATTGGCTACCGTGAAGCTATGACCTTACCTGAGCAACCTAAAAAGCTAATTGTTGTAGGTTCGGGGGCGATAGGAATTGAGTTTGCATATTTCTACAATGCCATGGGAACGGAAGTAACCATTATTGAATATCAAGACCGTATTGTTCCTTCAGAAGATGAAGAAGTGTCCAAACAACTTGAGCGTTCTTTTAAAAAGAGCGGTATTAACATTCTTACCGGCGCAGAAGTAACTGGAGTAGACACTAAAGGAAAAGCAGTCATCGCAACTGTAAAAACGACTAAAGGAGAAGAAAAACTTAAAGTAGACATTGTGCTTTCTGCCGTTGGAATTAAAACAAACATTGAAAACTTAGGCCTAGAAGATATAGGCATTGCTATAGATCGTGATAAAATATTAGTAAATAATTTCTACGAAACAAACCTTCCAGGTCATTATGCCATTGGCGATGTAACTTCAGGTCAATCCCTTGCACACGTTGCCTCTGCAGAGGGAATTTTGTGTGTGGAAAAAATAGCAGGTATGGCGGTTGAAGCCCTTGATTATGGAAACATTCCTGGATGCACCTATTGCTTCCCAGAAATTGCGTCAGTAGGACTAACCGAATCCCAGGCGAAAGAGAAAGGTTTTGATATTAAAGTAGGAAAATTCCCATTTTCAGCCTCTGGAAAAGCTCAGGCTGGCGGTACTTCTGAAGGATTTGTAAAAGTAATTTTTGATGCTAAATATGGCGAGTGGTTAGGCTGCCATATGATAGGTGTCGGCGTAACCGATATGATAGCGGAAGCTGTGCTAGGTAGAAGGCTAGAAACCACTGGACATGAGGTTTTAAAAACCATTCATCCCCACCCAACAATGAGTGAGGCTGTAATGGAAGCGGTAGCAGATGCCTATGATGAAGTGATTCATTTATAGGATTTTTTAAAATCTTATAAAAACACAATAAGTAGATACGTTTAGTAGAAATGTAGTCCAAAAAGTGAAAAATATTTATATCTATATTCTGCATTATAAAACTTGGATAAATCTTAGATTTTATAGTGGAATAATTATAGAAGATCCTGAAAATATTTTATAAGGCACATTATAAACCATTCGACGCATTGGATACACGCTATTGCATAATCAAAGAAGGAAGTTGTTAAGAATTTGATTCTACGGGTATTAAAAAATAAGCTTTTGATTGTATAGCAATTAGCCTTTAACACTTTCTACAGCAAGACGGTATGAATCTAAACCAAAACCTATAATTAGCCCTTTGGCAACTGGTGTAATGTATGAAGTGTGTCTAAAATCTTCTCGTGCAAAGGTATTGGATATATGAATTTCTATCACAGATGAATCTATTGCTTTTATAGCATCTCCAATAGCAACAGACGTGTGAGTATAAGCACCTGCATTTAATAAAACAGCATCAGAAGAGAAACCAACTTCATGTAGTTTATTGATTAACTCTCCTTCAACATTCGATTGAAAGTAGTCAAAGGTTATGTCTGGAAACTTGGCCTTGAGCTTAGCAAAATATACTACAAAAGACTGATCTCCGTAAATTGAAGGCTCTCTTGTACCTAAAAGATTTAAATTTGGCCCGTTGATGATACTGATCTTCATTTTTATTATTTTAGTAAAAGTATAGAAATTAGACGGACTCCCATAAAACAGATGAAGTGAATTGGAATAATGCCCTTACAGATTATCAAATGTACCTTCAGATTGAGAGAGGTCTCTCTCAGAACTCCATAGAAAATTACACCATAGATGTTCTTGGATTTGAGCAGTTTTTAACCAATGAAAATATTGCTGAAAACCCAATTGACTGTTCTTTATTATCTGTGCAGATGTTTATTTATGAAACAGCAAAAACTTTAAGCCCGCACACTCAAGCGCGAAGGCTTTCTGGCTTGCGCAGTTTTTTTGATTATATGATTTTTGAATCGTACAGAACAACAAACCCAACTGACTTAATTGAGGGCCCAAAATTAGGAAGAAAATTACCTGATGTTTTAAGTCTTGATGAAATAGAGTTATTGTTGGTGCAAATAGACTTAGTACATCCACAGGGCCATAGAAATAGAGCGATTATAGAAACACTTTATGGCAGCGGCATAAGGGTGTCTGAACTCACAAGCTTAAGTTTATCAAACTTATTTTTCGATGAAGATTTAATTCGGGTAACAGGTAAGGGAAACAAACAACGTCTAGTTCCTATGGGAAAATTGACTAAAAAATATATCTTGTTGTATGTAAATACTATTAGATCACTTCAAACAATTGATCCAATCCATAAGGATATTGTTTTTCTAAACAGAAATGGCAAAAGCCTCACGCGTCAAATGATTTATACCATCATTAAACAATTAGCCATAAAGGCAAGTATCAAAAAAAAAGTTGGGCCACATACGTTCAGACATTCTTTTGCTACCCATCTATTAGAAAATGGTGCTGATCTAAGAACAATACAGATTTTAATGGGTCATGAAAGTATTACTACAACAGAAGTATACACACATTTAGATACACAACATTTACGTACTGTCATCGAGCGTTTTCATCCTAGAAATGGATCTAAACAATAACTAATCGAAAGCCTTCTCCATGAATATTTAATATTTGAACTTTTTTATCAATTCCTAAATATTTCCTTAGTTTGGCTATGTAAACATCCATACTTCTTGAGGTAAAGTAATTATCATCCTTCCATATTTTATTTAATGCAACCTCTCGTGGAAGCAAATCGTTGATATACAAAACTAATAAGCGAAGTAATTGATTTTCCTTTGGAGACAACTTAATTGACTCCTCGCCTTTGTATGTTAAAAAACGAAGTTTTGAATTATATTCAAACCCACTAAACGCAAACTCAAATTGATCACTATTGGAAATACTGGGGACTTTTTTTCGGTTTAAAACAGACTTTATTTTTGCTAATAAAACGTCTGAATCAAATGGCTTTGTGAGATAATCATCTCCTCCTATTTTAAACCCTTTTAAAACATCTTCTTTTAGGGTTTTTGCAGTTAAGAAAAATATGGGAACAATATCATTTTTCTCACGTATTTCTTTTGCTAAAGTAAACCCATCCTTATATGGCATCATAATATCAAGAATACAAAGATCAAAATCATCTTTCTTAAACTTTTCAAAACCTTCAATACCATTTTTGGCAAGGGTAATATCATATTCATGAATGATTAAATATTCCTTTAAAATATTTCCAAAATTTGGGTCATCTTCAACGATTAAAATCTTTTTACTTGAATCTTTCATGTTCTTTATGTTTGAGGAGGGTTTTTATTAATTTCATGTTGGGTAGAGTTAAGGTAAAAGTTGTGCCAACATTTTCTTTACTTTCTAAATTGATCTTCCCATCATGCAAATCAATAATTCTTTTAACATAGGCAAGGCCGAGGCCATGACCTTTTGTTGTATGAATATTTCCTGAAGTGGCGCGATAAAATTTATCAAAAATTTTCTTTTGAACGGAAGGAGTCATTCCTATTCCATTGTCAGTTACTTTTAAGATAAAATTAGAATCTTGATTAAAAGTTTCAACGGTAACTCTTGGATTAGATTCACAATATTTTACAGAATTATCCAATAAATTAATTACCACATTTGTCATGTGACTTTTATTTCCAAATACAATACTATTTGACGCTATAAGATCTGTTTTTAACTTTCCATATTTATTTTTAAAAATCAAATCAGTATGGTGAATGGCATTCTGAATAATTTGATGAAGATCAATTGAAGTTCTTTGAATAGGATCATTAGTTCGTTCCAACTGAGAAATTCGCAATACATTTTCTACCTGGGAAAGCATTCTGCTGTTCTCCTCCCGAATTATTTTTACATATTGTTGAACTTTTTCTGGAACTCCAATTGATTTCGGATTTAAAATGGCATCTAAAGCTAAGCTAATGGTTGCTATTGGTGTTTTAAATTCATGAGACATATTATTGATGAAATCTGTTTTTATCTCTGAGATCTTTTTTTGATGGATAATTTGATATAGCGCACTACTTGAAACCAATACAATAAAAAGAGTCAAGAAGAATGTCAAGCCACCTAGACCTAGAATTGAAGAAAATACATATTGATCTTTTTGAGGAAAAGAAACCACTAACTCATAGTTGCCTATACCTTTTTTATCAATAAAAATAGAAGTTGAATAACGGAAGCCTTCTTGTTCTTCAACATAGTTATTTGATTTTATTTTAGTAGATAACCCGTCATTATAAATACCAAATTCGTATGGAGTTACTATATTCTTATCATCAAACTCTCGCTTTAAAACAAAGTCTAGTTCATCAACATTCAATCTCTTGTGAATAGGAGTGTTGGCAGTATAATCTTTAAATGCATTTCGGATACGTTGATTTGAAATATTCATCCTATCAATGGTCTTAATTTTCTCAACAGAACTTGCAATGTTATTTTCACGGTCAAAAACATCATTTTTATTAATAATAGTAGTGTTTTTAACTTGCTTAACGTCTGTTACTATTTTTATTGTATCTCCAAGTTTTGGATCTAAATAGGGTGTGATATTATAGTCTTCCTCTAATATTCCATAAGCATAATAGGAAATAAGGTTGTTGGTTTTGTCTTCATCTAAGAATAAGAAAATATTTGCAAAACTTGAATCGTCAGGAGTGTCAAGAGAATCAATTAAGCTTTCATACGTAGTAATATAGTCGGATAATTCACGTTCTTGAATTTCTTCTGCAACAATTTGAAGGGATTGCTGAACGGCAAGGGAAAACTCTTTTTCTTTATCATTCCAAGCCGAATAAATCCAATAACCCTGCAAGGCTACAATTCCTAAAATAGAAATAAGCATAAAACTTACTAAGGAAACAAAAAAACTCTTCTTCATCTAATTAATGTTAATGCTTCGGTAAAAAATTACACTAATTTAATTGTTTGATTTAGGTGCAAATTTCAATTTTTTAATTCAATGAAAATCCTAAAACTATGTTAATGCTTTTAACTCATCCTGATCTTAAAGATCTAAGTATATTCTTAGCTTGATCTAAAGCAGTTTCAAGGTGTACATTTGTGATTAAATAATCAGACATTGCTTTCTTCTTACTATCTGTCCATTGTAGCTTTATTCGAGCCGCTACTTCATATTTTTTACTTCCATCACGTTCCATAACACGTTGAATACGATTCTCTTTGGGCGCAGTGACTAAGATTACAGCATCGCAATTCTCATTCCCACCCGACTCAAAAAGGATGGCAGCTTCTTTAATAATTATTGGAGCATCAAAGTGTTTTTCTTTAAAACCCTCAAAAGATTTCGCAACAGCAGGATGAACAATAGCATTTAAAACTGCTAACTCTTTTTGATTGTTAAATACGAGATTAGCTAATTTTTTTCTATTTAATAAACCATTAGAATTATATAGATTATTACCAAAAGATTCACTCACGGCAGATTTAAGCGAAGAATTAAGCAAGGTCTTAGCCTCCTTGTCAGATTCAAAACAAGGAATATCCTGAGCCTCAAACCATTTTAAAACGGTAGTCTTACCACTTCCTATACTACCCGTTAATCCAATAACTTTCATTTCCGTATTAAATAATTTACTGTTTTAGGCTCCCAAATAACTTTTTTGACTTTTTCGGGTTGCTTTACTAAGCGTAATGGCAAGGTAGTTAATTCATTAGTTATAATTAAATCATAATCTACAACTAAAGAAAAGTCAAATGCATTAGTTCTCTTTAATAAGATCAAAGGCATTGTTGCTTTGAGAGTAACCGTTGGAGGAAATAATTTTACCCGAACAGATTTTGGAATGTTTAATACTTCAATTGGAATGGTAAATTCTTTTTCTGAATATCGCGAAATCTCCTGTTTTAAAGCTACTACTTGAATATCAAATTGAAGCTCAGGTATTTTCTCTAAAGCAACATCTTTTTGAAACGATTCAAAAACATCTTCTAAAATAAAAGAAACCGTATTAACCTTTGATAAAGTATCCAACATATCTTGTGACCCACGCACCAAAAGACTGTCAGGACTTATGATAACGGGCTTATCAATAAGATATCCAACTCTTAATTTTAGAACTTGCTCGGAAAAAATTTTAACTTTCTTAACCGCTAGCCTACTATAGGGTATTGTTAAAACAGGGGTGCTTATTTGATTTAATACAGTGTTATTAAATAATTGTTTCTTAATATTAAAGCGTTGATTATCAATTGTTAGCATAGCTTCTTTACTCTTGAAAAAAATCTCGTTTAAAGATAAAGAAATTTTATTTTTAAACAACCGGTACCATAATATCTCAATTCCACTTGCTGTGATAGACAAGCTTAGCTCTGAAGAATCTTGACTGACAATAATCCCTTTAGGAATCTGGTCCCAATGAATGGTAAAAGATTGCTCTATTTGATAGGTATTTGAAAGTTTGGTGCTAAACCAAAAAACAAAAGACAGTAAAACAAATAAAAAGAAAAATTTAAAACGATCCTTTGAAGGAAACTGCCTTAAAACTTCTTCAAATCCATCTATTTTTAACTGCATAATCGATCATTGCTATAATCCTTATTGTGAATTACTAAGAGAATCAATAACCTCTTGACTAACTCCAACATTAGAAAACCCACCATCATGAAATAAATTCTGAAGAGTAACCTTTCTTGTATAGTCAGAAAATAATGAAACGGTGTAATCTGCACATTCTTTTGCAGTTGCATTTCCAAGGGGAGACATTTTCTCTGCATAATTTAAAAAACCATCTAAACCAGTAACTCCTTTTCCAGCTGTAGTGAGGGTTGGAGATTGTGAAATAGTATTTACACGGACTTTCTTGTCTTTTCCAAAAAAATATCCAAAACTACGGGCTATAGATTCCAAATATGCTTTATTATCAGCCATATCATTATAATTTGGAAAAATACGTTGTGCGGCAACATAAGAAAGCGCCACTATACTACCCCAAGAATTCATTGCATCTTTCTTGTAAAGACATTGCATTAATTTATGAAAAGAAACCGCTGAAACATCCCATCCTTTTGTCATCCAATCATGGTTTAGGTCAGTGTAATGCTTTCCTTTTCTAACATTTACAGACATACCAATAGAGTGTAAAACAAAGTCAAGCTTACCCCCAAGGGTATTTTGTGCTTGGTTAATTAGAGCATTTAAATCGTCCATACTTGTTGCATCAGCAGATATAACTTCGGAACCTGTTTTTTCTGCTAGTATATTTATAGTACCCATTCTAAGAGCTACAGGAGCATTTGTAAGTACAAAAGCTCCTCCAGCATCTGCAACAGATTCTGCGGTTTTCCACGCAATAGATTGTTCGTCTAAAGCTCCAAAAATAATTCCTTTTTTACCTTCTAAAATTTTATGTGTCATTGGATGAATTTTGTATACAAAGATAGGTTTAATTCATTAATTGTTTAGCATGTGCAATTGCGGTTGGTGTGATTTTATTTCCAGAAAGCATCATGGCAATTTCTTCGATACGTTCATCTTTCGATAGTACATTTAAAGAAGTCACAGTCTTACCGTTGCTTATATATTTTTGAACTTTAAAATGATGCCTTCCCTTTGCAGCCACCTGTGGCAGGTGGGTAATTGTTAATACCTGAAACTTAGAAGATAAGGCCCTCATGATATCAGCTACACTATCAGAAATTTTCCCAGAAACTCCGGTATCAATTTCATCAAATATTAGGGTTGGTAGTTTTTTGTAATGCGATAAAATATATTTAATGGCCAGCATTATTCTAGAAAGCTCTCCTCCTGAGGCAACCTTTTTGAGTAAATTAAATTGTCCTCCTTTATTGGCACTGAATTTAAATAATATAAGGTCTTTACCATTAGATAAAAATTCAGGACTAGGATTTAGCTGAATGTTAAAGTTAGCTTCAAGCATTCCCATCTTTCCGACTAAACTTTTAAGTTCAGTTTCTAAAACTTTTACAGCTTTTTGTCGGTTGGTAGAGATAGAGTGAGCAAGTTTTTCTAGATGCCCCTCCTGAAGTCTCTGATCAACTAAAAGTGCTTTTAATTTACTATCAAGGTCAAGCGTATCTTGTAATTCAAGCTCTAAATTGTTTTGTATCATCAATAATTCTGATACTGTTTTTACTTTATGCTTTTGAAACAAGGCATTTACTTGATCCATTTGCGACTGTAATGACTCTAATTCTTTTGGATTAGCTTCTAATCGCTCCAATTTAATTTTAAATTCGTCTAAAAGATCTTCAGTCTCTAGTGACAAGCCTTGAACTCGTTCATTTAGAGGTGAATATTGAGAGGCTTTTTGAGATAATCCTTGACTTAAAGCCCTTAATCTTAAAATACTATCAATAATCCCAATTGACTCACTCTCTAAAAGCTGAATGCTTTCACAAATAGAAGTCTGAAGGTATTCAACATTTGAAAGTGCTGAAATTTTGCTTTCCAACATTTCTTCCATTCCCGCTTTTAAATTAATAGTGGATAATTCATCAAAAAGAAATTGCTTAA
>JBKEHX010000050.1:0-10382 GCA_046711205.1 Flavobacteriaceae bacterium | reverse complement strand
AATATTGCTTTAATTATTTCGAAAAAAAAAATAAATTTACTATTGAATAATAACTTTTTTTTCATGATATTAAGCTTCTTAAAATTTTCAGTATTTTATTTAAAAAAAAAAAATGAAATATAAAACAAGACAAATTACGGTTCGTTATAGTGAAACAGATCAAATGCAGTTTGTTCACCATAGTAATTACCTAAAATATTTTGAAATGGCACGTTTGGAATGGCTTACAGCCCTAGGAATTTCCTATGCCGCTATGGAAAAGGAAGGTATTTTAATGCCTGTTGTAAGTGCGGCGCTTGTCTTTAAAGCGCCACTTTATTTTGGAAATCAGTTTCAAGTTAGTGTAGTGTTAAAAAAGATTCCTCGTGTAACGTTAGCATTTGATTATTCTATTACCAATCAAAAAGACGAAATAGTTTGTGAAGGGAATACTGTGTTGGCTTTTTTGTCCCCTAATAATAATCGCCCCATGCGTTGTCCTAAAATTTTATTAGAAAAATTTAGTTAAAATAAACTTTAAGTACATCATTATCCAATCTTTCAGAATGGCTTGACATCACATTGAATTCAGGGGCTTTAATTCCTTTTTTCAGTTTTCCGGATGATGTAAAAACTCTAGCTTCATCCCAAAGATTATCTTTAATAAAGAAGTCTAAAGTTCTTAACCCCCCTTCAATAATAATTGATTGAATTTGTTTTTTATAACATTCTTTAAGAATATTCTTAATAGAAAATGGATGAATTACTTTTTGTTCTTTGTTAAGTGGTAATGTTAAGATTGGTTGCTTTGAAAAAAAAAGAGTAGGATGTTTATCTGAAAAAAGTTTAGAATCTTTTGGTGTTCGGCCATTTGGATCTATAACGATTCGCAAGGGATTATTTCCCGTCCAATTTCGGGTAGTTAATTCAGGGTTGTCATCAACGATAGTTTGAACGCCCAATAAAATAGCTGCTTCTTCACTTCTCCACTGATGCACTCTTTGTTTTGATAGGCTGTTGGTAATCCAATATACTTCAGACCTACTTTTTCCCATTTGAATTGGCGCGATAAAATGATCTTCTGTTTGTGCCCATTTTAAAATAACATAAGGTCGCTTTAAATTGTGAAATTTAAAAAATCGACGATTTAAAAAATCGGCTTCCTTTTTAAGAACACCAATAATTACATCACAACCTGCCTTTTTAAGTTTTTCAATTCCTTTTCCAGCCACCAAAGGATTTGGATCTGTTGATGCAATTACAACTCTTGGAATTTTATATTTAATAATTAAATCTGAACAAGGGGGTGTTTTTCCAAAATGGTAACATGGTTCAAGGGAAACGTAGAGTGTGCTTTTGGAAAGTAATTCTTTTTTTTGAACATTAGAAATTGCATTTACTTCTGCATGTGCAGTACCTGCTTTTTGATGCCATCCTTCACCAATAATAGAATTCTCAATTACAATAACAGAACCAACTAGGGGATTAGGGTAAGTGTTTCCTAAACCTTTTTCCGCCAATTCAAGGCAGCGTTGCATGTAGTAGTGATCTTTTTTATTGTTCAAATCTTAGTGTAAATAAATTTGTTTTTTCTTGTTAAGAAAGTTAAAATTGACTGTAAATTTAAAACAAAATTTAAGGAATGGAGATTCGATCTATAGACATTAAGGATAATCTTAAATTAGCCGTGGTGATTCGTTCTGTTTTAATTGAAATGGGGATCCCTAAGAAGGGTACTGCTTATGAAGATCAAGAGCTAGATTCAATGTATGACGCCTACCTTTACCAGAGAGCACACTATTATGTAGTTAGTCAGGGAGAGACTGTTCTTGGAGGTGCAGGTGTTGCCCCTCTAAAAGATGGTGACCCCTCAGTTTGTGAACTTCAAAAGATGTATTTTTCTCCTTCGGCACGTGGAAAGGGGTTAGGACATCTGATGATTGAGACCTGTATTGAGTTTGCTAAAGCAAAAAATTTTAAATTGTGTTACATAGAAACCATGCCTAATATGGAAGCAGCTCAAAAATTATATAAAAAAGTAGGGTTTAATTATATTGATCATTCCATGGGAAATACGGGTCATTGTTCATGTTCAATATGGATGACAAAATCATTAATATGACCTATACTGAAGGACGAACATTATATAGATCACAACTAAAAATACTTTTTAATGTTAATGAGGTTGATTTTTATTACAAAGCAATTTTAAAATCTTCTTTTAACATTGAACCAACGGCGCTGGCTTTAGATCCTGAAACACTTTTTTCACAAGCAGAACAAGAATTTGTTTATGTAGCATTACAGCGCCTTTTAAAAGAAGAACCCCTACAATATATATTAGGGACTATTTCTTTCAGATCCATAGAGCTTCAGGTAACGCCAGCGGTGCTTATTCCCCGTCCAGAAACAGAGGAATTAGTAGCTTGGATTTTGGAAGATCACAAATTGATTGCCCACAAGCAAAAGGTTATTGATTTTGGAACTGGGAGTGGGTGTGTGGCTATTTCACTAGCAATAGAGCAACCTTTTTTTGAAGTTACAGCATTAGATATAATTAGTGAGGCGATTGATTTAGCAAAATCTAATGCTCAAAAAAATAAGGCTGTTGTTAATTTTATTCAGGGAGATATTACTTCCTTAAATACTCTAAACTTTCCAATTAATATTATCGTTTCTAACCCGCCATACATACCTCCAAGTGAGAAGAAAGAAATGAAAAATAATGTTCTAAATAATGAGCCACATTTGGCATTATTTGTTCCAGAGGATGATCCCCTTTTGTTTTACAAATGTATTTTAGAGTATGCGCAAAAAAGCCTGCTTCCTAAGGGATTTGTGTATTTTGAAATCAATCCCTATTTTTTATCAGAAATGAAAAATCTTATCTTGTCAACTACAAATTATTCCATTAAAGAAAGAAAAGATATTTTCGGAAAAGTACGTATGCTACGCCTTCAAAGTCATTAATTTAATATGGAAGAAATTAAACATAAAATTGAATCATTACAGCAATCCCTGCATGAGCACAATCATCAATACTATATACTAGACAATCCTAGTATTTCTGATTTTGAATTTGATAATTTATTAAAAGAACTTCAGGAACTAGAAAAAAAACATCCTGAATTTGCAGACATGAATTCACCAACACAAAGAGTAGGGGGCGGCATTACTAAATCTTTTGAAACAGTAAACCATCGATATCCAATGTATTCTCTTTCTAACACCTATTCTAAAGAAGAATTGCTGCGGTGGGAAGAGCGAATTAGTAAAGTTTTAGGAGAAGAAGTGCCCATTGAATATACTTGTGAGCTTAAATTTGACGGCGCCTCCATTAGTTTAACCTATGAAAAAGGGGCATTAGTTAAAGCAATTACAAGGGGCGATGGTGTTCAAGGTGATAATATCACAACAAACATTAAAACGATTAAAACAATTCCCCTCAAATTACAAGGTGATTTCCCCGATTTTTTTGAAATTCGGGGTGAAATTATTTTACCCTGGGAAGGATTTCATAAAATGAATGAACAACGAGCTGAGTCGGGAGAACCTTTATACAGGAATCCAAGAAACACAGCTTCTGGAAGTTTAAAGTTACAAGACAGTAGAATGGTTTCCGAACGACCACTTAGCTGTTTTCTGTATTCCTTAGCAGGTGAAAAACTTCCTGTCACCTCACAAATTGAAGCCCTACAAAAGGCACGAGAATGGGGATTTAAAGTGCCTGATTCTGCTAAATGTGTTTCTTCAATTGATGCTGTTTTTGATTTTATCACTACCTGGGATGAAAGAAGAAAGACCCTTCCTTATGAAATTGATGGTATTGTTATTAAAGTAAATAGTCTTTTTTTACAAGAAGAATTAGGCTTTACAGCTAAAGCTCCACGATGGGCAATGGCATATAAGTATAAGGCAGAGCAGGCTTTTACCGTTTTAAAAGCAGTGCAATATCAAGTTGGAAGAACCGGGGCAATAACACCTGTTGCTCAGCTTGATCCTGTTGTTATCACTGGAACGACCGTTAAAAGAGCTTCTTTATATAATGCAGATCAAATTGAAAAATTAGGTCTTAGAATTGGGGATAGTGTTTCTGTAGAAAAAGGAGGAGAAATTATTCCTAAAATAACTGGAGTAGATATAACAAAAAGAGTTTTCAAAAAGAGTCCCATTGAATTTTTAACCCATTGTCCAGAATGCCATGGTGAACTAATTCGTGAAGAAGGTGAAGTGCAACATTATTGTAAAAATGATCAAAATTGCCCTCCACAAATAATTGGCAGAATTCAGCATTTTATCGGAAGAAAAGCAATGAATATTGAAGGACTGGGAAGTGAAACGACTAGTTTATTGTTTCGCGAGGGGATTGTTAATAGCATTGCAGATTTATATTGCCTTCAAAAAGAACAGATTTTACCCATAGAACGTATGGCAGAAAAGTCTGTAGCTAAACTTTTAGAGGGGATTTTAAAGTCCAAAGAAAAGCCATTTCACAAAGTTCTATTTGGTTTAGGAATTAGGTTTGTGGGCGAAACTGTAGCCAAAAAATTAAGTGAAGAATTTAAGTCTATTGATCTTCTTTCTAAAGCAACTCTAGAGAAATTAATTCATACGGATGAAATTGGAGATCGTATTGCCCAAAGTGTTGTGGATTATTTTTCCGTTTTAGAAAATCAAGTTTTAATTAAATCGTTACAAGATTTTGGCCTTCAAATGAAAATTATTCAGCCCTATAAAAATATACATCAAGTATTTTCAGGAAAGCGATTTGTAGTTTCAGGTGTTTTTGAACACTTTTCAAGAGAGGGTCTAAAGGCCGAAATTGAATCAATGGGCGGGAAGATTGTAAGTTCTGTTTCATCCAAAACAAGTTATTTGATTGCAGGAGTAGGAATCGGTCCTGCAAAAAAAGAAAAAGCTGAGAAGTTTGATATTCCCATACTAGAGGAGAAATCATATATTGCATTAAAAGATACACTTTGAAAATGTTACACATGCAACATTTTGTGTAAAAAGCAAACAAAACATTTAGTTTTTATGCAGAATAAAAATGTTTATTTAATTTCGAATTATAATAATGGTTAGAATAGTATCTGATTTTGTTTTAAAATCGCGTCTCAAGAAGAAGTTAAAATTCTTAACTTCTTTTTCAAAGACAAAAAACAA
Organism: Flavobacteriaceae bacterium; assembly: GCA_046711205.1. Classification (GTDB taxonomy): domain Bacteria; phylum Bacteroidota; class Bacteroidia; order Flavobacteriales; family Flavobacteriaceae; genus MS024-2A. The sequence goes on along the minus strand of JBKEHX010000050.1, from coordinate 5,237 downwards.
AAAAATTAAATCTATTGTGGTTCTTCTTTCAGAAAATCATAAAGTTGAAGAGCAATTGTTTTTAGATTTTGCAAAAGATTTTAAAGTTCCAACCGCAAACATTACACTTGTGGTATTTAGTGAAAAGAAAATAGCAGCACAAAGCACAATATTGGGTCAACGCATTGAATGTTCAAGAGACATGGTTAACTTTTGGGGTGATTTTCCTCAAGATTTTAATGTTTTTTTTGAAAAAGAAGTTGATTTATTAATCAATTTTTTTGATAATAACAGTTTACTTCCTAGCTATATAAGTGCATTTTGTAAAGCAAAACTAAGACTTGGTTTTTCAACAACTAATCATGCTTTGAATGATTTGATATTGACTGTAAATCCTATCGAAACTGATTTATTTATTTCTGAATCTACAAGATATTTGAAGTCAATTTTAAAGTAAATAAAATGAACTTAAAAGGTTTAGGAGTTGCTATGGTAACTCCATTTAAAGAAGATGGATCAATTGATTTTCAGGCCATTCCAGGTATCGTAGAAAATATTATTACTGGAAGAGTTGATTATATTGTTGTTTTAGGTACTACTGCTGAGGTTTCTTGCTTGACCGATAGTGAAAAGAAAGCCATTGTAAAAGCTGTGATTGAATCCAATCAAAATAAGGTACCTTTGGTTATTGGAATTGGAGGTAATAATACAGTTAAAGTAGCTGAAGAGATTCAAGCCACTGACTTAAGTCCTTTTCAAGCTATTTTATCGATTTCACCATACTATAACAAACCTACCCAAGAAGGAATTTATCAGCACTATGGCCAACTTTCTAAAATAAGTTCATTACCCATAATTGTATATAATGTTCCCTCTAGAACAGGCAGTAATATTGCACCCGAAACATTCTTGCGTATGGCAGAAGATTTTGAAAATATTATAGCTATCAAAGAAGCAAGCGGTGACATGCGACAAGCTCAACAGATTTTAAAAGGCTGTCCTTCCCATATACAGGTTATTTCTGGAGATGATGCACTTACGCTTCCAATGCTTCTTGCAGGAGCTGTAGGGACTATTTCTGTGTTAGCAAATGCATTACCAGTTCCATTAGTAAGAATGTTTCATTATATTGATACTGGAGATTTACAAAAAGCTTACAGCCTTCATTTTCAATTGTTAGATATTGTGAACCTACTTTTTGAAGAAGGAAACCCTGTAGGAGTAAAAGCATTGATGGAGTCTATGGCTTTATGCGGGAAAACAGTTCGACTTCCACTGATTGAAGCTTCTTTTGATCTTCATCAACGCCTTGAGAGTGCAATAAAAACGAATATTTACAAGGTATGAGTCAGTTTTAATTACTTTAACTCTGTCTTTGTAATAATAATTTCATTTCTCGTTGATATTTAGTACTTTCGCAAGATGAATTTAAAATTGCTTTTTCCCATGACTTTAGTGTTATTCTTAATAACGCTGATTTCTTGTAGTGATTATCAAAAACTTATAAATAGTGACGATACTTCTGAAAAATACAAACAGGCAGAAATTTACTACAATAGTGGTGAATACCGGAAGGCAAACCGTTTGTTTGATCAAATCATACCAAAGTATAGAGGAAAGCCCCAAGCTCAAAGGATAATCTTCTTTTTTGCGGACTCTTATTTTCAAACAAAAACCTATTACCTAGCATCTCAACAGTTTCAAAATTTTGTAAAATCGTATCCTAAAAGTGAACGGATACAAGAGGCTAGTTTTAAAGCAGCTAAAAGTTATTACTTCTTATCTCCTAACTATAGTCTAGACCAAGAAGATACCCTTATCGCAATTGAAAAGCTTCAAGTTTTTATCAATTTATATCCTAATTCTGAATTTGCAGTAGAAGCCAATCAAATGATTAGTGAGCTACAAGAAAAATTAGAGCAGAAGGATTTTGAAATTTCAAAACAGTATTTTACCATTAGAGATTACAAAGCAGCCATAAAAGCCAGTGATAATTTTATCGCTAGTTTTCCAGGCACAAAATATAGAGAAGAAGCACTATACACTAAGTTTAAAGCTTCTTTTGAAATAGCAACAAATAGTATTCTCGTAAAAAAACAAGAACGCCTTACTGAATTACAACAACAATATAGTATCATTTTACGTTATTATCCTGAAACAGTTTTTCTAAAAGATATTGAAGATAAAATGATCAAGGTGAATTCAGAACTAGAAACTATAAATCCAACTACTTCAAAACTTTCAAAATAAAAATATGACTAATTACAGAGAATCTAAAGCGGCCTTAAATTCAGTGACATATGATCGTAATAAAATTGAAGCACCTACAGAAAATATATATGAAGCGTTAGCAATTATCGCGAAACGTTCTATGCAAATCAATTTAGACATTAAAAAAGAATTGCATGAAAAATTAGAAGATTTCGCAACACACAATGACAGTTTAGAGGAAATTTTCGAGAACAAAGAGCAAATCGAAGTGTCTCGTTTTTATGAGCGTTTACCTAAACCTCATGCAATGGCTCTTGACGAGTGGTTAAATGAAAAAATATACCACCGTAGCACAGAAGAATCTAACGACTAACGATGAGTTTGCTGAGCGGTAAAAAAATTTTACTCGGAATTTCGGGAGGAATTGCTGCTTATAAAACTCCTTTATTAGTTCGTGAATTAATTAAGTTTGGTGCAGAGGTTCATGTTGTAATGACACCTGCTGCTAAAGATTTTGTCACCCCCCTTACTTTATCGACACTTTCTAAATACCCCGTACTTTCTACATTTATCGCCACAGATTTTGATAATCCAGTATGGAATGATCATGTTGCTATAGGGATTTGGGCAGATATTTTTATTATTGCTCCAGCAACGTCAAACACCCTTTCTTCAATGGCGCAAGGAAGTTGTAATAACTTGCTTTTAGCTGCATATCTATCAGCAAAATGTCCTATTTTTATTGCCCCTGCAATGGATCTGGATATGTATGCACACCCATCAAATCAGAAAAACATTCAGCTCCTAAAGTCTTTTGGAAATCATATACTACCGGTTGGCGAAGGTCCTTTAGCAAGTGGTCTTAAAGGTAAGGGGCGTATGATGGAACCGCATCAAATTATTGAACATATTCTTGCTCATTTTAATCCAATATTACCCTTAAAATGTAAAAAAGTATTAATTACAGCAGGCCCCACGTATGAAGCTATTGATCCTGTTCGTTTTATTGGAAATCACGCCTCTGGTAAAATGGGATTTGCATTAGCTTCTGAAGCAGCTGCATTAGGAGCAGAGGTTACATTAATTACAGGTCCTACTCATCAAACTATCTCAAATCCTAACATACGAGTTATTCATGTAGTAAGTACCTTGGATATGTTTGATTCGGTTAAGCTTTTTTATAATAAAACAGATATAGCAATTGCAGCTGCTGCAGTTGCTGACTATATGCCTGAGCTAAAAGCCCAACAAAAAATTAAAAAGAAAACGGATCATCTGACACTGAAACTTCTTCCAACACCAGATATTCTTGCCTATATGGGAGAAAACAAGAAAGATCAATTCCTACTTGGCTTTGCCTTAGAAACTAATAATGAATTAGAAAATGCTAAAGGAAAGCTAAAGCAAAAAAAATTAGATGGAATTGTCTTAAATTCTCTTCAAGACCAAGGTGCTGGTTTTTCATTTTCTACAAATAAAATCACATATATTCATGCCAACAAAAGTACTGTTTCGTTTCCCCTTCAATCAAAATCTGATTGTGCAAAAGTTATTTTTGAACAAATCTTATCCAATGATGCGTAATTTCATTTCACTATTTTTTTTTTATTTCTCCAGCTTTATTCAGGCTCAGGAACTCAATGCTCAAGTGATTGTAAATTCTGATTTAGTGAATCAAACCAATCAACAAATTTTTAAAACCTTAGAGCGCTCAATTAATGAATTGATTAATACTCAGGTTTGGACAAATCAAGATTATTTAAACCAAGAGAAAATAACCTGTTCATTTATATTTAATTTAAAGGCATATAGTAATGATCAGTTCGAAGCAACTCTCCAAGTTCAGTCTCAACGCCCAGTTTTTGATTCAAACTATGGCAGTCCCCTTTTAAATTTTTTGGATAAGGATATTGTGTTTTCCTATCAAGAGTTTCAGCCCTTATTTTTCAATAGGACCAGTTTTGAATCTAATTTAATTTCACTGATTAGTTATTATGCTTATGTAATAATCGGTTTAGATTCAGATAGTTTTATGCAAAACGGAGGTTCACAGAATTATGAAAGAGCTTTACAGATAGTGTACCTGGCGCAAACTTCTGCAAGGAAAGGGTGGAAGCCTTCAGATGGAACTAGAAACCGTTTTTGGCTTATTGATTCCATACGCTCGAATACTTTTAGAGAATATAGACAAGCACTATTTACATATCACAGAAAGGGTTTAGATATTATGACTGAGAATCCCCTGGAAGGTAAAATCCAAGTCATAGAAGCACTAAAGCAATTGAGACCTTTGAACCAACGAAGACCCAATAACTTTTTGTTGAAAATGTTTTTTGATGCTAAAGTAGAGGAAATAGTAAATATATTTGGGGAAGGCCCAAAAGTAAACTTTAAAGAAACAGAAGAAATTCTTAAAACGTTAGCACCCTTCTTTGGCACAAGATGGAAACAAATTAAGGCTTGATTTTTATAATATGTGTATCTTCATGTTTTAATAATTAAACGAAAGAAAAACTTTGTTACGTCACTTAAAAATACAAAATTTTGCACTTATTGAAGAGCTTGAAGTCTCTTTTGATGAGGGAATGACCTGTATAACTGGTGAGACTGGAGCGGGTAAATCAATTCTTTTAGGTGGGTTGTCTTTGGTATTAGGCAAGCGTGCTGATCTTTCTAGCCTAATAGATCCCAACAAAAAATGCATTGTAGAAGCTTCTTTTGATATTGGGTTGTATGATCTAGAAAATCTCTTTGAGAGGTTAGATATTGATTATGAAAAACAAACTATTTTACGAAGAGAAATTTTACCTCAAAGTAAGTCAAGAGCATTCATAAACGATAATCCAGTTACTTTAGATGTTTTACAAAAAATTAGCCAAAAGCTTATTGATATTCACTCTCAAAATGAAACACAAATCCTCTTAGAGAGCGATTATCAATTTGAAATTTTGGATGCTTTAGGCTCGAATATGACAACTGTAAAAAGCTATAATAAAACCTTAAGTTCTTATAAAAAATCAGTGAAAAATTATTCACATTTGGTGGCT
>JBKEHX010000049.1:0-10414 GCA_046711205.1 Flavobacteriaceae bacterium | reverse complement strand
ACTTAGTACATCCCATTGCGCAACAGCATTTGCATTTAATTTTAAAATGTTCAACTCTTTTTGTAAATCGACCAGCAAGGCTGCAAACAATTGCTGTTCTAGTGTCAAAATACGATCTCCCGCTTGAAGAATTTCTGTTTCAAAAACCTTTAGTTCTTCAGTGATATAACGCTCTGCATTTACCAGGGTTTGTTTTCTAATCCACTCATCAGGCACTTTATCTTTATGAGAATTACGCACTTCTATATAGTACCCAAAAACATTATTGAAAGCAATTTTTAAAGAAGGGATTTTAGTGCGTTTAGATTCACGGGCTAACATAGTATCTAAATGAGACTGAGAGGTGTCGCGTAAACTTCTTAAAGCATCTAAAGGCTGTGAAAATTCGTTGGCAATTACGTTGCCTTTTGAAACTAAAACCGGGGCTTCTGGATGAAGGGTTGTTTCAATTAATGAAATAATAGAAAAACATGAAGGGAGGGCTTTTAATTGCTCCTTTATCGTTTTATTAGAACTTTTCCCTAACTGCTGTTTCAATAACTCAACTTCTTTAAGGGAATGATACAGTTGATTTAAAGCACGTGGATTAATTTTTTCTGTTGCTATTTTTGCCATGACACGCTCAATATCAATAATATTAGCTAACAAACGTTGTGTCTCTTGTAACACTTCTTCTTGATCTAAAAAACCTTGCACCACTTTTTGTCTAGCATCTATTTGTGTTTTTTCATTTAAAGGAAATGCGAGCCAGCGCCGCAATAAACGACCTCCCATAGATGTTTTTGTATGGTCTAAAATTGAAATTAAGGGAATACCCTCTGGATGTGTAGCTTGAAAAAGCTCTAAATTTCTTTGGGTAAAGCGATCCAGCCAAACATAACCTTCTTGAGCAATGGGTGAAATTCTGGTAATGTGCTGTAACTTTCTATGCTGTGCTTCATACAAATAATGTAATACCGCTCCAGCTGCACTAATTCCCGCTGTGTAATGTTGAATTCCAAAACCGGCTAATGAATTTGTTTTAAAATGTGTTGTTAACTTCTCTTGGGCTGTACTTAATTCATAGGCCCAATCTTCCATGAAGAAACAATGAAATTGTGTTCCAAATTGTTCTAAAAATAATTTCTTTTTAGGCTTTGGAACCAACACTTCGCTTGGAGAAAAACTTTGAAGTAATTGCTCCACTTGCTCTGAAGAACCTTCAGCGACCCAAAAGTCCCCAGTTGAAATATCCAAAAATGAAACCCCCCACTTTTTATCAAAAAAAATAGCTGCAAGGTAATTATGATTCTTTTGGTCCAACACATCATCATTTAGAGAAACCCCTGGAGTAATTAACTCTGTAACCCCCCTTTTAACGATCGTTTTTGTCATTTTAGGATCCTCCAGCTGATCACAAATAGCAACCCTATAGCCTGCTTTTACAAGTTTGGGTAAGTAGGTGTTAAGCGAATGATGAGGAAAGCCTGCCAGTTCAATTTCACTAGTACTCCCTGCCCCTCTTTTGGTTAAAACAATACCAAGTATCCCGGAAGCCTTCACTGCATCTGTTCCAAAGGTTTCGTAAAAATCTCCTACACGAAACAATAAAAGGGCATCTGGATATTTCGCCTTTATCTGGTTATACTGTTTCATTAAAGGGGTTTCTTTTACTGCTTTAGCCAAAACTTAAGGTTTTTACGAATGTATTTAAAATTTGATTGTTTCCGAAAAACAAAGATGCAAATAGCTAAATAAAAAGAAGAGATTGTATTTTTGTATTTTATAACAAGTTATGCGCAAATTAAAAAACGAAGAGCTAATCCGTAAAACGGTTGTTGATTTTAAACAGGCCAAAAAGACGCCACTTATTCTTATCTTAGATAATATTAGAAGCTTAAACAATATAGGGTCAGTGTTTCGTTCTGCAGATGCATTTCTAGTAGAGAAAATATACCTCTGCGGCATTACTGCGATTCCTCCTCATAAAGATATTCATAAAACTGCACTGGGCGCTACTGATAATGTTGCTTGGGAATATATTGAAAATACGATAGAAATTGTTAAAAAACTTCAAAAAGAAGGCACCTCTGTTTGGGTAATTGAACAAACCGAAAAAGCTACTTTTTTAAATTCATTTCAACCCAAACCTAAAACAAAACATGCTTTTGTATTGGGAAATGAAGTGCGTGGAGTTTCGCAAGAGGTAGTAGATGCTTGTGGTCAAGCCCTTGAAATTCCACAATTTGGCACCAAACATTCATTAAATATTAGTGTTGCAACGGGAGTTGTTATTTGGGATTATTTCACGAAAATTTAGCGCCATAAATTGCCCGTAATAGGTTTTGAAATAACGCCTCGCTTTTTTTAAAATCATAAACAACTGCTGAAAGCATTATCACCGGAAAAGGCAACTCTGCTGATAAAATATTTTTATATCCTGTTTCAATTTTTTGGAGGTAGACATCCTCGATATCCTTTTCATAGCTTCTACCTCTTTTCTTTATTTGGTGTTGTAAATGTGGAATTTCTGCTGTTAAAAATATTAAAATATTAGGAGATTTTAGCTTTTTTATAACCTTTGAAAATGCTGAATTGTATGTTTTAAATGTTTCTGGGTCTAAATTTTGAGCTGCAAAAACCAAAGATTTGTACAAAACATAATCTGCAACCACTGGACCTTTATTCTGTTTCCAAAAGTCATTGATTTGTTTGAGTCTATTTTCAAAAAAAAAGGTTTCAACTGCTAATGCGTATTTTTTAGGCTCTTTATAAAAGAGTTCTAAATAGGGATTCTCAGCATATGCCTCTAAAAGAAGAGATGATTTATAGTGAGTGCTTAATTTCTTTGCCAAGGTAGTTTTACCTGCACCAATATTTCCCTCAATTGCTATAAAGGGAAAAGCTTCAAAAATTGGAGGTGTCCAAAAAGACAATGGAAAAGGCTTGCACACCGATGCATCAGGACTTTGTTTTACTAACTCAGACAATGACTTGAATTTTATTGGATGTATCCAATTTGGAGCTATTTCAGAAAGTGGTAATAGAACAAAATTTCGTAAATGAATTCTTGGGTGTGGTAAAGTTAAGAATGGTAAATCAATAACCAGTCCATTATAAAACAACAAGTCTAAATCTATAGTTCTTGCAGAATACCCTACTTCAGAATTCCGAACCCTTCCTAATTTTTCTTCAATCATTAAAAGAATTTTCATCAAATCCTCCGGTACCAAAGCAGTTTCTAATTGAGCACAAGCATTATAAAAAAGAGTACTCTCAAAACCCCAAGGAGTCGTTTCATAAATAGATGAAAATGCGACCACTCTAATATCTTGGGCTTCAATTAAAATTAATGCTTTTGTCAAATAGTCCAGACGATCACCTTGATTACTCCCTAATGATATAAAAATATGTGTGTTGGCCATTTGTTTGTCTGTTCCACAAAGCTACAAAACCCTATATTTGTAACACCAATAGTTTTATTATGAATTTTCTGAAAAGTTTTTTTGCTTCAGTTTTAGGAACCTTAACCGCCGTAGGCTTTTTCTTTGTTTTGATGTTGCTGATTATTTCAGGTTTTGCCAGTCTCATGAATGCACCTTCTGGAGTAGAATCTGTTTCAGAAAATAGTGTTTTAAAGCTAGATTTGAATGGCACCATTCTAGACCGTGCTCCTGTATTTGATGAATTACAAGGTTTATTGGGATTTGAAGAAAGCGTTTTGGGCCTTCCAGTTGTTATTGCTGCTATTGATAAAGCTAGTGAACATCCTAACATTAAAGGCATCAGCTTACGCGCCGATTTTATCTCTGCTGGCTGGGCACAAACACGAAGCATTAGAAATGCACTAGTTCGCTTTAAAGAAAGTGGAAAGTTTATTTATTCATATGGAGATGTTTACACCCAAAAGGGGTATTATTTAGCCTCTGTTTCAGATTCTATTTTCCTTAATCCAGTAGGCGTTATGGAATTTAAGGGTTTAGCCTCTGAGGTTCTTTATTACAAAGATTTTCAGGATGAATATGGTCTTAAAATGGAAGTAATACGCCATGGAAAATATAAAAGTGCAGTAGAGCCGTATTTGGAAAATGAAATGAGTCCTTCAAATCGATATCAAATAAAATCCCTCTTAACTGATATTTGGGAAACCTTAAAAAACGAAATAGCATATGCCCGAAAGTTAACGCCTGAAACCTTAGATGAAATTATAGCTGATCAGAAAATCAATATTGCTAAAGATGCGGTAACGGAACATCTGATTGATGAACTCATTTATGAAGATGTTTTCGAACAAAAGATGAAAATTAGAATGGGTCTTGAGCCAGATGATGATCTTAAACTAGCTTCGGTTAAGAAAGTAAATAATAGTGTTAATGCATACGATTCTTCTATAAAAGACCGAATTGCAGTTGTGTATGCTAGAGGGCCTATTCTTTATGGAGAAGGTACTGAAAGTATTATTGCACAAGGCGTTTTTGTTGAAACACTAGAAACGCTCGCTGAAGATGATTGGGTTAAAGCAGTTGTTTTACGCATAGAATCTCCCGGTGGGAGCGCCCTTACTTCAGAACTTCTCTGGCGTGCTATTGAAAATCTAAAAGCAAAGAAACCATTTGTTGTTTCAATGGGAAATGTAGCTGCCTCTGGGGGTTATTACATTGCTGCAGGTGCTGATCAGATTTTTGCAGACCCCTTAACCATAACAGGTTCTATTGGAGTATTTGCATCGCTACCAAATGCCAATGGTTTAATGAGAAATTTTGGAATCAATGCTCAAACCGTTCAAACGCATAAAAATGCTTTAGGTTACAGTCCTTTTCAACCGCTTTCTGAAGCTTTTAAAAAACAAACTGTTTTAGGAATCAAAAACACCTATGCCATTTTCAAAAACCGTGTTATGGATGGCCGCGGATTAAGTCCAAAGGCTGTAGAAGCTATTGCACAAGGCAGAGTATGGAGTGGGAAACAAGCTTTAGAAAATGGATTAGTAGATCATTTAGGTGGTCTAGATGATGCGCTCGCAGCTGCCGCTAAAGTTGCGAATTTAGAAAATTACAATAAAATAGAATATCCAAAATTTGAAAAAAATTTAGAGTCTATTCTTTCCAGTATTACACCTTCTTTACAACTAGAATCTCCTTGGATGCAATGGTTTCCAAAAAACATAAAGCAATTAGTACAAACACCGCGTGCAGAAAACCCCTTACTTTCCATTCAGATGCTTATTCCTTTTGAATTGAGTATACAATGACAGCACAAAAAAAAGAGCTCGCTAAAAAAATATATCTTTATTTAGCAAGTTTATTCATTACTTCCCTGGTGGTATCAAATCTTATTTTTCAGAAATTCTTTTACTGGAAGCCTCTTGAGGTATCTATCTTTGGAAATGAACTTTTTGAACTATCCGTAGGGATTCTTCCTTATCCTATTACCTTTTTAATTTCAGATTTAATTTCAGAAATTTATGGCAAAAGAAAAGCAAACCAAGTGGTAATTGCAGGTGCTTTTGCTTCGGTGTTTTCTATGGGAATTATCCTTGTTGCAAATTATGTGCCTGCCCTTAATAATTCGCCAATAAATGACTCCACTTTCAATCAAGTATTTGCCCTTTCACCAATCGCTGTGCTTGCTTCTATGCTTGCTTATTTATTAGCGCAATTTGTAGATATTAGGATATATCATTTTTGGAAGAAAACAACAAAAGGAAGAATGCTTTGGTTAAGAAATAATTTTTCTACGTTTAGCTCGCAATTCATTGATACCTTTTCAGTTATTAGCCTCTTATCCATATTTGGTGTTTTAGATTGGGGATTATTTTGGGGGCTTGTGCTTTCTAGTTTTTTATTTAAAATTCTAGTTGCATTATTTGACACCCCCTTTTTATACCTTTTTGTGGGTTTATTCAAAAAAAACTTCGATTTAAAGTCTAATGAAGAAATTAAAATATAAGAGAAGCTATGGGCCAGAAAATTGAAGGAGTACGTATTAATAAATACCTAAGTGAAATTGGACATTGTTCTCGTAGAGCTGCAGATAAATTAATTGAGGAAGGGCGCATTAAAGTAAACGGACAAGCTGTAGTAATGGGTCAAAAAATAAACCCTAAAGACCGCATTGAAGTAGATGAAATTTTGGTAGAAGATCATCAAGAGAGAAATGTTTATTTAGCCTTTAACAAACCAGTTGGAATTGTTTGTACTACAGATACTAAAGTTGAGAAAGATAATATTATTGACTACATCAATTATCCTTCCCGTATATTTCCCATTGGCAGATTAGACAAGCCTAGTGAAGGATTGATTTTACTCACAAATGATGGAGATATTGTCAATAAAATTCTTCGAGCAAGAAACAACCATGAAAAAGAGTACCTAGTAACCGTTAATAGGCCTGTTACTCAAGAATTTATTGATAAAATGGCAAATGGAATTCCCGTTTTAGATACCATAACCCGTAAATGTTTAGTAGAACAAATTCATAAAAAGGAATTTAGAATTATTCTCACACAAGGATTAAATAGACAAATTAGAAGAATGTGTGAATACCTTGACTACCGGGTTATTAAACTTCAGAGAATTCGTATTATGAACATAAAACTTGATTTGGGTATTGGAAAATACCGAGATTTAACAAAGAAGGAATTTAATGAATTGCAAGATTTAATTATTGAATCTGATAAGCATATTGACTAAGAAATTGTCAGATTTACTCTTTGACCTTCATTAGATCGAACATTAAAAACAGTCTGATCTTCAAAAAGTAAATACTGCCCTTTAACTCCCGTTATTTTGCCTTCAAAAAACGGGGTTTTAATCAGATTCAAGCTATTAACCTTTTCAGGATATTGTACTACAGGAAATGCAAATGACTCTACATAAACTTCCTTCGCTAAATAGGGCTTTAATTCATCTGGAAGTATTTCTAGCGCTTTGTTTCTTTGGGATTCCCAATTAATAGGTTCTGCTTGGTGTTGTAACATTTTACGCCAATTGGTTTTGTCAGAAAAATGCGTTTTTAACGCAACTTCTGCTACCCCTGCTAAATAACGGTTTGGTAACTCAAGTAAAACCATAGCTTCATGTGCTCCTTGATCAATCCAACGGGTAGGTAATTGATTTTTTCGCGTAACCCCCACTTTTAAATGACTACTAAATGCCAAGTATACAATGTGGGTTTGCAATTGTATTTTTTTTTCATAGTTTAAATCTCGATCTTCTATGTCAAGATGTGCTTTACTTAATTCTGGACGCATTATCCAATCGCCTGTTGCAGGACTATCAAAAAAACAAGACTTACAAAATCCCTGTCTAAAAACAGGAAGGCTTTGGTGACAATTTAAACATTGAGAGCCTTTATGATGGATTTTCAGGATTTTTCCTAAACACTGATTTATGTGAAGGAAATCTTCTTCCATTTCCAAAAAATAGTTGATTGGACTCGCCTTCTCGGTCCGCATTTTTTTTAAAGTACCTTCAAACATTTACTCCCTTAAAATTAATTACTTTTATACCTCTAAGATAATGATATTTTTATGCCAATACCCCTTTTCAATTCAATAGCTTCTTGGATATTAAAAAAAAGAATCCATCAAATGGAACTCTTTATAAAATTCCCCCATGAGGTTCAAAAAGAGTTATTATTCCAATTACTAAATAAGGCTCAAAATACTGAAATGGGAATACTTTATGGGTTTGATACCATTAAAAATTATGACACTTTTAAATCTAGAGTCCCTTTGAGTGATTATGAATCAGTAGAAAGTCAAATTAAACGATGTAGAAAAGGAATACAAAATATTTTTTGGCCCACTCCCATTAAATGGTTTGCTAAATCTAGCGGTACTACCAACTCAAAAAGTAAGTTTATTCCTGTAAGTGTTGAATCTCTAGAAAACTGCCACTATAAGGCTGGAAAAGATATGCTTGCACTTTATTTTAATAATAATGAGAATTCCCAGCTTTTAACTGGTAAATCATTACGGTTAGGAGGTAGCAATGAGGTGTATAATAATAATAATAGTTATTTTGGTGATCTTTCAGCTATTATCATACAAAATCTTCCTCTTTGGGCTGAGTTAAGTAGTACACCTAGCAATAAAACTTCTTTAATTGCTGAATGGGAAACCAAAATGAAAGCCATTGTAAAAGAAACTATTCCAGAAAATGTAACCAGCCTTGCCGGTATTCCATCATGGATGTTTGTATTACTTCAAAATGTGTTGGAAGAAACGGGTGCAAAAAGCATTAAAGAAGTTTGGCCAAACGCAGAAGTATATTTTCATGGGGGTGTAAGCTTTAAACCTTACCGGGAACTTTATGAAAATCTTTTTCCGCACCAAGGCTTTCAGTTTTACGAAATCTATAATGCCTCTGAAGGTTTTTTTGGGATTCAAGATAAAAATGATTCAGATGAATTGTTACTCATGCTGGATTATGGAATTTTTTATGAATTCATACCGTCTAATGATATCCAAAAATCCAAGCAAACTATATCCCTTTCAGAGGTGGAGTTGGGTATAAACTATGCTGTTGTAATAACCACAAATGCTGGATTATGGCGCTATCAAATTGGTGATACAATTCACTTTACCAATTTATCTCCTTATCGTATTCAGGTGACAGGTCGTACAAAACAACACATCAATGTATTTGGAGAAGAACTTATTATGCATAATGCTGAAAAAGCATTGGAAAAAGTATGTGTGCAAACTAAAAGCTTAGTTTGCAACTATACTGCAGCCCCTATCTTTATGAAACAAGAAACACAAGGGGCCCATGAATGGATTATAGAATTTGAAAAAGTACCTGAAAATATTTCAGAATTTACGGAACTTTTAGACAAAGCATTACAAGATGAAAACTCTGACTATGAAGCAAAACGATATAAAAACATTACACTTCATGAACTAAAGCTAAACATTGCGCGTAAAGGCCTTTTTTATGAATGGCTTTCAAGAAATAAAAAGTTAGGTGGTCAACACAAAGTGCCGCGTTTATCTAATTCAAGAAAATTACTTGAGGAGCTTCTTCAAATGAATGGCTAGGAAACAATCTTAAGTTCAGGTAATTCAATTACAGATAATTTAGACTCTGCATACTGCTTGGTAACCTTTAATGACTTCACATCAGATTGCGGCAACTCAAACATAGCATCATTTAGAATTGCCTCACATAAGGAGCGAAGTCCTCTAGCACCTAATTTATATTCCAGCGCTTTTTCAACAATAAAGTCTAAAGCACCCGCTGTAAATCGCAACTCAATGTTGTCCATTTCAAAAAGATGTTCATATTGTTTAACTAACGCATTCTTTGGACTTGTTAGAATTTCACGCAAGGTGTTTTTATCCAATGGATTCATATAGGCAATAACTGGAAGTCTTCCTATAATTTCAGGAATTAAACCAAAAGAACGAATATCACGGGGTGTAATATATTGTAACATATTTTCCTTATCAACATTTCGTTGTGCCAAAGCAGTCTTATAGCCAATGGCCTGAAGATTAAGTCGCTTGCTTATGTGCTTTTCAATTCCATCAAAAGCACCTCCTGCAATAAATAAGATGTTTGACGTATCAACCTCTATAAATTTTTGATCAGGATGCTTTCTTCCGCCTTTAGGCGGAACATTAACTACTGTACCCTCTAAAAGCTTTAATAATGCTTGTTGTACCCCTTCACCAGATACATCTCTAGTAATAGATGGGTTATCTCCTTTACGTGCAATTTTATCTATTTCATCTATAAAAACAATCCCCTTTTGTGCACGTTCAACATCATAATCTGCAGCCTGAAGAAGGCGAGAAAGAATACTTTCTACGTCTTCCCCAACATAACCAGCTTCAGTAAGAACGGTAGCGTCAACTATTGCTAAAGGCACTTTTAATAAACGGGCAATTGTTTGAGCCAAAAGTGTTTTTCCTGTTCCAGTGGGCCCGACTAATATTACATTACTTTTTTGAATTTCAACCTCACTTTTCTCCACAGAAGAATGCTGAAGAAGTCTTTTGTAGTGGTTATAAACTGCAACAGAAAGTACTTTTTTAGAGAATTCTTGCCCTATAACATAAGTGTCTAAAAAAGATTTAATTTCTTTGGGTACCTTTAACTCAATAGTAACCTGTTCTGAATCAGACTCATTACCTTCATCTTGAACAATACCGTGAGCCTGCACAATACAACGATCACAAATATGAGCATCTAATCCTGCAATAAGAAGTTGAGTCTCAGGCTTGGGCCTTCCACAAAAAGAACAATTTAAATCAGGTTTACTCATTGCGATTAGTTGTTATTTGGGTTTAGATTGTAAAACTTCATCCACCATTCCATAAACTTTTGCTTCTTCTGCTTTCATCCAGTAATCACGATCACTGTCATGGGTTACTTTTTTCATGTTTTGTCCAGAATGCTTAGAAACGATTTGATATAATTCATCTTTC
>JBKEHX010000048.1:0-10904 GCA_046711205.1 Flavobacteriaceae bacterium | reverse complement strand
TAAGTCGGTAACTTTGTCTTCCCCATGTCAATGATCTTCCTCCAACATGGTAGCCTCGCATCCAATCAAATCGATTCGTCTCATTATAAGGATGCTCAATATCATCTACAAAAAAATGCTTGCTAGATTCTTTTGTTGTGTAATTAGTTCTACTTTGCTTTTCTTGGGTTTTAAGGGTTTCTTGAGTGATTACATCACCGGTTTTATAATCCCAAGGATCGTCATTCATTGTAGGGTAATCTTCAATGTGTTTTACCATAGGACCCCTTTCTAAAACAAGTGTTTTTAGCCCTTTCTCACAAAGCTCTTTTGCTGCCCAGCCTCCACTTATTCCAGTTCCAACAACAATTGCATCGTAGTTTGTTTCCATTAGATTCTTTTATATTTATTAAATTCCTTGTTCCCTAAGTTCATCAAATATATATATTATTTTGAGATCTTAAATATTTGTCTAATTTTAGACTTCTTATTCCTTAATAAAGATAAAATGAAACAAAATAAATTTCTTAAATCAATCGGAGTTCTAATACTTATCATCATTTCTTTTTCTAGTGTTGTGGCCTGTAAAAATATTTCCGAAAATAAAGTTGAAGCTAAAGCTCCTTTTTTTAAACTTTCCTTAGCCCAATGGTCTTTTCATCGAGCTTTTCGATCTGGGGATACTTCCCCCTATGAATTTGCTAAAATGGCTCATGAACTAGGCTTTGAAGGTTTAGAGTATGTAAATGCGCTCTATACGGATGTGATGGAAAGTGATGACAAACCAACAGCTATTGAAAATTTTGTAAAAAAAAACAACGCCCTTGCCTCTGAATATAAAATGCAGAATGTGCTAATAATGATTGATGCAGAGGGAGACTTATCAAGCTCAGATGAAGAATCCAGATTGACGGCAATCGAAAACCACAAACTATGGATTGAAGCCGCTCATCAAATGAATTGTTTTTCCGTTCGCCTAAACCTTTATGGAGAAAAAGATCCTAAAAAATGGATTGAAAATTCAATCAAAAGTTTGTCTGCATTGAGTGATTATGCGGCACCGCTTAATATAAATGTGATTGTAGAAAATCATGGTCGAATAACTTCAAACGTTCCCCTTTTAATGCAAACAATTAACGGGGCTCAAAAAGCCAATTGTGGAACCCTTCCTGATTTTGGCAATTTCTGTATATCAGAAGAAGGCTATGGATCAGTATTTGACGGAAGTTGTACCGAAATTTATGATCCTTATAAGGGGGTGACTGAAATGATGACTAAAGCATTTGGCGTTAGTGCAAAATCAAATGATTTTGATGCTGATGGAAATGAAACAACTCTTGATTTCATGAAACTTATGACTATTGTAAGAGAAGCTGGATATACCGGTTTTGTTGGAGTAGAATATGAAGGTTCTCGCCTTTCTGAAAAGGATGGAATTATTGCCACTAAAGAATTATTAGAAACTATAGGAGCAAAACTGTAAACATGGTTTTAAAAACAAGAATTCAACTATCTACCTTATTCTTTTTAGAGTTTTTTATCTGGGGCGCTTGGTTTGTCACTATGGGAACCTTTCTTTCTCAAGAATTTAGTGCTAGTGGGGGGCAACTGGCAATGGCCTATGAAACTCAATCAATTGGTGCTATTATAGCGCCTTTTATTATTGGGCTAATTGCTGACCGGTATTTTGAAGCTCAAAAAATTTTAGGGATATTACATCTTTTGGGAGGAATATTACTCTTTGTTGCTGCAAGCGCTGAAAGTTTTACTTTATTCTATCCTTATATTTTTATCTACATGCTTTTGTATATGCCTACTCTAGCTTTGGCCAATTCTGTAGCATTTCATCAAATGAAAAATCCTACTAAAGAATTTGCCCCTATTCGAGTTTTAGGAAGTATCGGTTGGATTATTTCAGGACTCTCCATTGGTTATTTTGCTTGGGAAGGAAAAGCCATTTTACAAAATACTTTTTACATGGCGTCCGTCGCTTCAATATTGATGGGGTTTTTTAGTTTTACACTACCTAATACCCCTCCCAAAGCAGATCGAGAAAAAAAGATTACCCTCAGAGAAATATTAGGACTTGATGCTCTTGCGATGTTAAAAGATAGAGGCTTTCTGTTTTTTTTTATTGGTTCTATTTTAATTTGTATTCCACTTGCCTTTTATTATCAGCACGCTAATCAATTTCTCAATGAATTAGGTATGAAAGCTGCTGCCTCTAAAATGATTTTGGGCCAAATTTCTGAAGTTGTTTTTCTTTTATTACTTCCCCTTTTTTTAAAACGATATGGGGTGAAAAATGCTCTTATTGTTGGAATTTTAGCCTGGGGATTACGCTATTTATTATTTGCTTTTGGAGATACAGGAGAAAAAACATGGATGTTATTATTTGGGATTATATTACACGGGGTTTGCTATGATTTCTTTTTTGTATCAGGACAAATTTATACTGATTTCAAGGCAGGAGAGAAATTTAAAAGTTCTGCACAAGGGCTTATAACGTTAGCAACATATGGTGTTGGAATGCTTATAGGATTTCGTTTTGCAGGGTGGCTTACCGACCAATATGTTATAGAAGGGGGACATTTGTGGAAAGAAATATGGCTTCAACCCGCTATTTTTTCTTTTATTGTATTGTTATTATTTTTGTTGTTCTTTAAAAATGAAACCATTAAAATTAAATCATTATGAGTAAAATAAGGCTAGGGATTCTAGGTGGTGGAGGTGATTCACTAATTGGAGTGTTACACCGTGTTGCCTCCCATATGTATGATCGTTATGAAATTGTTGGAGGTGTGTTTAATCCCAATTATAATGAAAACATAAAGTTTGCGGAACAAATTGGAGTAAACACAGATAGAGTATACAAGGATTTTGACACCCTTGTAGCGGAAGAAACTCAAAAACCCAAAGCAGAACGTATCGAAGTGGTCTCTATTTTAACGCCTAATTTCTTGCATTTTCCTATGGCTAAAAAGCTCTTAGAAAATGGATTTAATGTTATTTGTGAAAAGCCCATGACAACTTCTTATGTCGAGGCAAAAGAACTTGAAAGTCTACAAAAAAAGCATAATGCAATTTTTGCTGTTACTTATACTTACACTGGCTACCCAATGGTTCGCCATATGAAACATATGATTGCTGAAGGCGAATTAGGGGAAATTCAAAAAGTAGACATTCAATACTATCAAGGATGGATTAACCCCGTTATTCATGATCCGGAAGTACGAAAAACCGTTTGGAGATTAGATCCAAAAAAAGCAGGTATAAGTTCTTGTATTGGAGATATTGGAACCCATGCTTTTCAAATGGTTGAATACCTTACAGGGCAAGAAGTTAAATCTGTACTAGCCGATTTAAACAACTTATATGAAGACAATACCTTGGATTTAGATGGAACCATCTTAGTCCGTTTTTCTGACACCTTTAAAGGGGTGCTTCGTGCCAGCCAAATTGCAACTGGAGAAGAAAATAACCTTAGTGTTGCTATCTATGGCAAAAAAGGAGCCTACAAATGGGAACAAGAGAACCCTAATTTATTGTATCACTTAAAAGATGATGAGCCTAGACGTATAATTAAGCCAGGAAACGCATATGTTTCTGATGTTGCTGCAGATGGGACAAAACTTCCAGGAGGACACCCAGAAGGTATTTTTGATGCTATGGGGAATATTTATAAAGGAGTAGCTAAAGCATTGCGAGGTGAAGCTTCGTTTAAAGGAGAATTTCCAACAATGCATGAAGGAGTTCGTGGTATGTTATTTATAGAAAAAGTTGTTGAATCAAATAAAAAAGGAAATGTATGGCAAAGCATGGAGAACAAATGAAAACAGTAAAAGGGCCGGGAATTTTTCTCGCACAATTTGTAGACAAACAAGCGCCCTTTAACAGTCTTGATGGGATGTGTAAATGGGCTGCAGATCTAGGGTATAAAGGAATCCAAATTCCCACATGGGAACATTTTCTGATTGACCTAGATAAAGCTGCTGAGAGCCAAACCTATTGTGATGAATTAAAAGGAAAAATAAATTCTTATGGCCTAGAAATTACCGAACTCTCCACACACTTACAAGGGCAGCTAGTTGCAGTTCATTCTGCATATGATTTGATGTTTGATAACTTTGCTCCTGATTCGGTAAAGAATAATCCTAAAGCACGAACAGAATGGGCGATAGAAACCATGAAAAAAGCAGCAATCGCCAGTAAGCGATTGGGTTTAAATACACATGCTACTTTTTCTGGTGCTTTGTTATGGCACACGCTTCACCCTTGGCCACAACGTCCAAAGGGACTTGTCGAGATGGGCTTTGCAGAATTAGCCAAAAGATGGAAACCTATTCTAGATGTTTTTGATGATAACGGGGTTGATGTATGTTATGAAATTCACCCAGGAGAAGACCTCCATGATGGGGTTACATTTGAACGCTTTTTAAAAGCTACAGGCAACCACAAAAGGGTTAATATTTTGTACGATCCAAGTCATTTTGTATTACAGCAATTAGATTATATTGATTACATTGATCATTACCATGAATTCATAAAATCATTTCATGTAAAAGATTCTGAATTCAACCCTAATGGAAAAAAAGGAGCTTTTGGAGGCTATGGGGATTGGATTGATCGTGCTGGTCGCTATCGCTCTCCGGGAGATGGTCAAATAGATTTCAAATCTATTTTTACAAAACTTACAGAATATGGATGTGATGTTTGGGCTGTAATGGAATGGGAATGTTGTATAAAAAGTCCAGAACAAGGGGCTAGAGAGGGAGCGCCATTTATCCAAAAACATATTATTGAAGCTACACAAAAAACATTTGATGATTTTGCGGGCGGCAGTATTGATGAACAATATTTGAAAAATATTTTAAACCTTTAAACTTAACGAATGAAAATAATAATAATTGCCTTAGTTACTGTTGGATTACTATCAAGCAGTTCAACTTTAAAAGAAAAAGAAACGGACACAAACACCGATAAATGGGAATCTCTTTTTGATGGAGAAACGCTAAATGGATGGCATCGTTTTAATAGAAAAGGAGTTACACCTATATGGACCGCTAAAGATGGGATCCTCACTTTTGATCCTGTATTGCGTCCTAAAGGGGATTATATCCATGATATTGTATCTGATAAAATTTATAAAAGCTTCCAGTTATCCATTGAATGGAATATTTCTGAAGGAGGAAATAGTGGAATCTTTTGGGCTGTACAAGAGGGTGAAAACCACAACAAACCCTATTCTACAGGTCCTGAAATTCAGGTGTTAGATAATGAAAGACATCCCGATGCTAAAGCAAACCCAAATTATCACCAAGCTGGAGCATTATATGATATGGTTCAACCCACTAAAAATGTATGTAACCCTGCTGGAGAATGGAATCATTTGATCCTTACAATAGACCATAATAAAAATGAAGGAAGTGTAGAACTTAACGATACTAAAATTGTTGAGTTTCCCCTTAGTGGTTCTGAATGGGATTCAATGGTTGCAAATTCAAAATTTAATGATGATTGTGGTTTTAAACGTTTTGGAAAGATGAAAGCTGGAAAAATTGGTTTTCAAGATCATGGAGATAAAGTGTCTTTTAGAAATATTAAAATCCGTAAACTTTAAACCACCCAATATGATCATGTCCATGACGGGTTTTGGGAAAAAAGAAGCCCAATGGGAAGACAAGAGTCTAAGTATTGAAATTAGATCCTTAAACAGTAAAAGTGCTGACATTAATTTGCGGACACCTTCCTATCTCAGAGAAATCGATACGGAAATTCGAAAATGTATTGCACAAAAGCTTCACCGTGGTAAAATAGACCTAAATATATTTATTGAGTTTAATGGTCAAAATGCCCCTACAGTAATCAATACTTCAGTGGTTAAGGCATATATGGAGCAACTTAAAGGCATCGGAGAAGCCAATGAAAGTGAACATTTAGCCATTGCCATGCGGCTGCCTGATATACTTTCATCTGAGCGAGAAACTCTTCATGAAAATGAAAAAAAAGCCATTTTCAATTTATTAAATAGGGTAATTAAAGACATTGAAGCCTATCGAACAGATGAAGGAAGAGTATTGGAAAAAGACTTTTTATTACGTCTTGATTTAATTGGAACTTACCTTAAAGAAGTTGTGAAAATTGACCCTGAGCGCATTGAAAAAATAGAGCTAAAACTCCGTACTGCTTTAAATGAACTGAAGATTGAAGTAGATGCTAATCGTTTTGAACAGGAACTCGTTTTTTATCTTGAGAAGTTTGATGTTACAGAAGAAAAAGTAAGGCTTCAAAACCATCTAGATTATTTTAAAAAGGTGCTTAAAAATGACTTTCCAAATGGGAAGAAGTTAGGTTTTATAGCGCAAGAAATTGGACGCGAAATCAATACTATTGGCTCTAAAGCTAACCATTACGAACTTCAAAAAATAGTGGTTCAAATGAAAGATGAACTTGAAAAAATTAAAGAACAACTTTTAAACGTACTATAACTTTGAAATCGCAAAAACTCATTGTCTTTTCAGCGCCTTCTGGAAGCGGTAAAACTACTTTAGTACACCATCTTTTGAAACAAAACCTTCCTCTAGGGTTTTCTATCTCAGCTACCTCTAGAGCCCCTCGAGGAGAAGAAAAAAACGGTGTAGAATATCACTTTTTAAGTCCAGAAGATTTTAAAAAACAAATTCATGAAAATGCCTTTGTGGAGTATGAAGAAGTTTATAAAAATGCCTTTTACGGAACACTTACTTCAGAATTAGAGCTTCTTTGGAGTGAAGGAAAACAAGTGTTATTTGATATTGATGTAAAAGGAGGTCTTTCAATTAAAAAAAAATATCCAACACAAACCTTAGCTATTTTTGTAGAACCGCCATCTATTGAAGAACTAGAAAGTAGACTCCGCATTCGTGCTACTGATAGTAATGAAAAAATAAAAGAAAGAATAGGAAAAGCAAAAACTGAAATGGCCTTTGCTAAACAGTTTGATTATTGTCTTATTAATGATGATTTGAAAACTGCAAAAAAAGAAGTCGTTCAAGTCGTTTCAGACTTCCTTAATTCCTAGGGGATGCCTACCTTTGTCTTGTGAAAAAAATTGGTTTGTATTTCGGGACGTTTAATCCCATCCATAAAGGGCATCTCACCTTAGGAAATTATTTCTCCAAACATACTGACCTAGATGAAGTTTGGTTTGTAGTTACAGTTCAAAATCCTTTTAAGGCAAATGACGCCCTTCTAGAAGATAATCATAGGCTTAAAATGGTTCGTCTTGCATTAGAAGATCAGAACAATTTAAAAGTATGTGCTATAGAGTTCTCTCTTCCGACCCCTAGTTATACTATTGACACCTTAGATCATATAGTTAAAATGTATCCCAATGAACAATTTGTCTTACTGATGGGAGAAGATAATTTGATTTATTTTGACAAGTGGAAGAAGTACCAACGAATTTTAGATCTTGTTCAGTTGTATGTATATCCTAGGAAGCATGAAATTGCAGTACCTGAAGCGATTATTAAGCATTACAAAATACAAGTGGTAAACGCTCCAAAATTAGATTTTGCTTCAGAAAATATCAGAAGGATATTAAGCGAGGGGAACTCAGCAGAAGCCTTGATGCCTCCTGGAAGTTGGGAATACTTGAATGAAAAAGGGTTTTACAAATAAACCATATCTTAATAGCTGTTAAAGTTGTGAAAATTTAGAAAATATAAAGCTCTTCATTCGGCTTTTAAAACACTATCTATCAACTTTTTTGTTAATTCTTTCCTACTCCAATTTTTTAATTCGGGGAATTCGTTTGTTATTGTTTCTTTGGAATTTGCACTCTTAATTAAAAATGCTAAAATTTCATTTGAATTAGTAGATTCAATCATTTGGGTGGCGCTTCCTTGTTTAATAAATTTTCCTGCTTCAGACATTGGATCACCTATGGAGAGAATAGGAACAGCTGTCGCCATATATTCCAATAATTTCCCCGAAATCATTTGCGTCTTTGCACCTGTAAAAATAAAGTTCAATAGAAGATGGGCACTTTTCATTAAGCCAATGGCTTCTTTATGGGATAAGTATCCATAAAAAATTATTTCGGCTTTTGGAAGATCTTTTTTAATTTTTGTAATAATCTCAGGAGCAATAATCCCTGCTAAAGAAAATCGTGTGGGCTGTTCTACAGATAACTTATTCAAAGCATCTAACACTGATTTATGTACTTGATTTTCTGTCAATAAACCGGTATAAACGATATGA
This sequence comes from Flavobacteriaceae bacterium, assembly GCA_046711205.1. Classification (GTDB taxonomy): domain Bacteria; phylum Bacteroidota; class Bacteroidia; order Flavobacteriales; family Flavobacteriaceae; genus MS024-2A. Next base: position 2,681 of record JBKEHX010000048.1, on the reverse strand, counting down.
AATACATCCTTCGGTTTTGTAGCTTGGACATTTTCCATTAATTCAGCATCGTAGCCATTGGGGATGAAAACAAAACATTGTTTTGGAGCTTTAACTTTAAGTTGATTGTGTAGCGTCCCTCCAACTGTTGTCAATACACCATTGGCGGTTTGGAGAACCTGTTTTTCTAGGGCTAAATCTTTTTTAATTGTTTTTAAGGTGCGGTATAGATCGGAATTATAAAAAACTTCCGCCCAGGGATCTCTAAAATCTACCCACCAATTTAAGTCAAATTGGCTTTTCAATTGAAGTCCTATCAAGTGTGTAGAATGGGGAGGACCAGTAGTAATTAAATGGGATATAGCTTCTTTGTTTAATTCTTTTTGAGCTGCTTTTAAGGCAAAAGGTACCCAACCTTTTCTGGCGTCAGGTATGAAATAATTGCCTCTAATATACGCTGCCAATTTACCTAAAAGGCTTTTTTGTTTTATTTCTCCTTGAGGTATTCCTTTTTTGCTACTCCTTGTGGTTAAAAGAGAATACCATTTTAAGGGTTCACGAGTTGATGTTTTAATAACCCGAATATCTGCTACCTCTTTTAATAAACTATTATCCAAAACAACATAAGAAGCTTCTTGTACCGCAACAGTAATTACTATGGGTTCCCAGCCTAGTTGTTTTAGATGTTTTGCAAAATACATCCAACGTTGAACTCCTGATCCTCCTGCTGGTGGCCAGTAATAACTTATTATTAATACTTTTTTCGCGGGTGTTTTCACCTTATTTTTTTGACTTCCATAAAGGTACGGAAGAACAAGCTTCTCCGTAAAATAAACTTTTAGCTACTGTTTGTAGTCTTTGAACCAAAAGAATATAAGCATCTTGCGGAATAGTTTCATCTGAACAACCCTTAATCATAATGGGTTTGTCAATAAAAGGTGTCAAATCAAGTTCAGCAATCATCTCACGGAAAATTTCCTGCTCTAAAGTCTCTAGAGAGCCTAAAACTATACTTTTAGCCACAGGATGTAAATAGGAAGTTACTAAAAGTGAGGCCCAAGCAGGAAGAATGGCCTTTGTACTGCATCCTAAAGCAACATAATGTGCTGAATACTGTGACCAATCGTGTGTGTTTAAAGCTTCTCTAAAAGGCTTTTCTCTTAATATAAACCCTTTTTCAAGCCATTTGGATAGATCAATAAAAGTACGAGCTTCTTGAGGAATATATTCTTCTAAGTCAAAATTGACCAAAACACTATTCGCAACTTTATTAATTATCTTTTCAGACATTATTATAGCATTCCCAATTCTAACTTGGCTTCTTCACTCATAAGGTCTTGAGTCCAAGGGGGGTCAAAAGTAATTTCTACCTCCGCTGTTTTTACATCGTCTAGTGACTTTACCTTTTCCTCTACTTCCATAGGTAATGATTCTGCCACAGGGCAGTTTGGCGTTGTAAGTGTCATTAATATTTTAACATCAAGATCTTCATTGACAAATACATCATAAATCAATCCTAATTCATAAATATCTACGGGTATCTCCGGATCAAAAATAGTTTTTAAAACGTTAACGATTTTTTCACCAAGGGCATTTGTATCGATTTTTTCTGACATAAGTTTAATTCAGTTGAGTTTGAAAAGCCACAGCATACATTTTAATTTGCTTGATCATAGAGACCAAACCATTGGCGCGCGTGGGTGATAAATGTTCTTTTAGTCCAATTTTATCAATGAAATCAGTGTTTGCTGCTAAAATATCTTTTGGATGTTGGTTTGAAAATACACGAATTAAAATTGCTATAATCCCTTTTGTAATAATGGCATCGCTATCTGCCGTAAACTTAAGTTGATCTTTTTTTAACTCTGCATGAACCCAAACCTTACTTTGACACCCTTTAATTATGTGTGTATCTGTTTTGTATTCTAAATTGATCAAGGGAAGTGATTTTCCAAGATCAATCATATATTCGTAACGTTGAATCCAATCTTCAAATAGTAAAAATTCTTCTACAATTTCTTCTTGAATAGTTTCTATTGTTTTCACACTTAAAATTATAAAAAATTATTGCAACATTAGGATTGCCTTTCTAATTCCTGCTTCCAAAAGATCTATTTCTTCAAAAGTATTATAAAAAGAGAAAGAAGCCCTTATAGTTCCGGGAATATTATAAAAGTCCATAATGGGTTGAGCGCAGTGATGTCCAGTTCGAACAGCAATGCCCATTTGATCTAAAATACTTCCAATATCATATGGATGAATAGCACCTACGTTAAATGAAATTACAGCTGTTTTTTCAGAAGCTTCTCCATAAATTTTTAAGCCTTCTATGCTTTTTAAAGCGGAGGTTGCATAGGCCAATAATTCTGCTTCATAAGTGGCGATGATTTCAAAGCCTAAGCCGTTCATATAATCTAGTGCAGCACCAAAAGCAATACCACCCGAAATGTTTGGCGTTCCTGCTTCAAATTTATGGGGTAAATCAGCATAGGTAGTTTTTTCAAACGTAACGGTAGCAATCATCTCTCCCCCTCCTTGATAAGGCGGAAGTTCATTTAACAAAGCTGCTTTCCCATACAACATTCCCACTCCAGTAGGACCGCATAATTTATGGGCAGAAGTAACATAGTAATCTACATTTAATGCTTGAACGTTTGCTTTTATATGGGCAGACGCTTGCGCCCCATCAACTAATACTTTTG
>JBKEHX010000047.1:0-11014 GCA_046711205.1 Flavobacteriaceae bacterium | reverse complement strand
AACTAATACTTTTGCCCCTTTTTGATGAGACTTGTTGATAATTTCTTTAATAGGATTGATTGTTCCTAAAGCATTGGAAACGTGGTTTACAAAAACTAATTTAGTGTTCGAATTCAATAAACGATCAAAGGCGTCCATGTCCAAGGTTCCCTCTTGGGTCATGGGAATAACTTTTAAAACTGCGCCTGTTTTTTCACATAACATTTGCCAAGGCACTATATTGGAATGGTGCTCAAGTGCTGAGATTAAAAGCTCATTTCCTTTCTTAAGAATTGAAGCATACCCTGCAGCAATAATATTTATACTTTCTGTGGTTCCAGATGTGAAAATGATCTCATGCGAATGGGCAACATTAAAATGGGTTTGGATGGTAGCACGTGCTTTTTCGTAAGCATCTGTAGCTTCTTGACTAAGTTTGTGAACCCCTCGGTGGATATTGGCATTATAGCGGTAATAATAATCGGTAATTACCTCAACAACCTGTTTTGGAGTCTGAGAAGTGGCGGCATTATCAAGATATACCAATGGTTGTCCATTTATCGAACGTGATAGAATAGGGAAATCTTTACGGACTTGGTTTACATCAAACATCTATAATTCAAAGCCCAGACTAACTCCAAGCTTATTCGCGATTTGTTTATTAATCCGCTTTTTCAGCGACGGTAACTGTACACTTTCCAAAACATTATTTGCGAAAGCATACGTCATCAAAGCTTTCGCTTCTTTCTTAGGAATTCCCCTAGTGCGTAAATAAAATAATGCTTCTTCATCTAACTGACCAATGGTACAGCCGTGAGAACATTTTACATCATCCGCATATATTTCAAGCTGAGGCTTAGTATTTACTGATGATTTATTATCTAAAAGAATGTTATTATTCTGTTGAAAAGCATTTGTCTTTTGAGCAATTTTATCAACCAGTATCTGACCATTAAACACTCCTTGTGAACGTTCTGAAAAAATACCTTTATAGTCTTGATGGCTTTCACAATTTGGTTGCGCATGATGAACCAACGTGCAATGATCTACATGTTGTTTCCCTTTCAAAATAGTAACTCCTTTCAAGGTAGAAAGAATGTATTCGCCTTTATGGAAGTAGTTTAAGTTGTTTCGAATTAACTTTCCTCCCAATGAAAAAGTATGCACACTTGCATGGCTATTTTTTTCTTGAACAATATACGTGTTATCAATTAATGAAGCTGTTTCAAGATCGTTCTGTAATTTATAATAATCCATAAATGCATCTTGATGCACATAAATTTCAGTAACACTATTGGTAACTACAGGATGGTCTTTTAAACTTTGATGGCGCTCAATAATTTGAACTTGTGCATTTTGATCAACCACAATTAAATTTCGCGGTTGCAGCCAAACTGCCTTTTCTTTTCCTGATGAAAAGTGGATAATTTCAATTGGTTTTTCTGCAACAACACTTTTAGGTATATAGATATATGCACCTTCTTTAGCATAAGAAGTATTCAAGGCAGTCATACTGTCTTCTTTAAATGCTATTTTATTAAAATAGGTATCTATTAATTTTTTGTACTTGGGTTTAGTTAGCGCTGCAGACAATAAACAAACATCTATACCATCATGTGTCGTGTTTGATAAAAAAGGGCTATATACACCATCTATAAAAATAACTTTGTAAGTATCAGTATCATAAAGAAAATACTTTTTTACGTCTTTAAACTCTATACTTGTTTCGTCTTTTGGGAAAATAGAATAGTCTTGATTAACTATGTTTTCCAGAGAAGTATATTTCCAAGCTTCATCTTTTTTTGAAGGAAATCCTTTTTCCTCAAAAATTTTAAGGGCAAAAATACGAGCTTGATGGATGCTTTCTGGAAGATGAGCACCACCATCTTCAAAAGCTAAATGAGAAGAAATTAATTTTTCTTTAAATTCCATACTACGCTAATTCTTTAATCCAATCATACCCTTTAGCATCCAACTCATGGGCTAACTCTTTTGTGCCTGATTTTACAATTTTTCCATCAAAAATAACGTGTACAAAATCAGGGACAATATAATCTAAAAGTCTCTGGTAATGGGTAATTACAATTACAGCGTTGTCTTTGCTTTTAAGTTTGTTTACCCCATTTGCAACAATTTTTAAGGCGTCAATATCTAAGCCAGAATCTGTTTCATCTAAAATTGCCAAAGATGGCTCTAGCATGGCCATTTGAAAAATTTCATTTCGCTTTTTTTCTCCTCCAGAAAACCCTTGGTTTAATGAACGGGAAAGAAATTTAGAGTCAATCTCCAGCATCTGTGCCTTTTCTCTAATTTTTTTAAGCAACTCACTAGCAGGCATGTCCTCTAAGCCTTTGGCTTTACGATTTGCGTTTATTGCTGTTTTTATAAAGTTAGTTACGCTAACTCCAGGAATTTCAACAGGATATTGGAACGAAAGAAAAACACCTGCATGTGCGCGTTCCTCTGCATCCAATTCAGAAAGATCATTTCCTCTTAACAACATTTTACCAGCTGTCATTTCATATCCTTCATTTCCTGCAATTACAGAAGCAAGCGTGCTTTTACCTGACCCATTCGGCCCCATAATAGCGTGAACTTCCCCTGCCTTGACATCTAAGTCAATTCCTTTTAAAATATCTTTACCCTCTATTTGGGCGTATAAATTTTCAATCGTTAACATACTTTATTTTTTTATCCTACTGATCCCTCAAGGGAAATTTCTAACAATTTTTGTGCTTCTACTGCAAACTCCATTGGGAGTTTATTCAAAACCTCTTTACTGAAACCATTTACAATTAGAGCGATCGCTTTTTCAGTGTCTATACCTCTTTGGTTACAGTAAAAAATTTGATCTTCACCAATTTTACTCGTTGTGGCTTCGTGTTCTATTTGTGCCGAATTACTTTTAGCTTCGATATAAGGAAACGTGTGTGCCCCACATTCATTCCCCATTAAAAGGGAATCACATTGCGAAAAGTTACGTGCATTTTCAGCACGAGCGCCTACTTGTACTAACCCACGATAACTATTTTGAGATTTTCCAGCAGAAATTCCTTTAGAAATAATCGTGCTACGTGTATTTTTTCCTAAGTGCACCATTTTTGTGCCTGTGTCTGCTTGTTGGTAATTATTGGTTACTGCAATGGAGTAAAATTCTCCAATGGAATAGTCTCCTTTTAAAATACAAGAAGGATATTTCCATGTTACTGCAGAACCTGTTTCAACTTGGGTCCATGAAATTTTAGAGCGCTTGTGGCAAATACCTCGTTTGGTAACAAAGTTAAATACTCCCCCCTTTCCTTCTTTATCACCTGGATACCAGTTTTGAACCGTTGAATATTTTATTTCAGCGTCATCTAAAGCAATAAGTTCTACCACGGCAGCGTGAAGCTGATTTTCATCTCTTGAAGGGGCCGTACAGCCCTCTAAATAACTCACATAACTACCTTCATCTGCAATTACTAATGTGCGTTCAAACTGCCCTGTTCCTGCTTGATTAATTCTAAAATAGGTTGATAACTCCATTGGACAACGAACGCCTTTTGGAATATAACAGAAAGAACCGTCAGTAAAAACCGCACTATTTAAACCAGCATAAAAGTTGTCTTTTGGAGGAATAACACTTCCAATATATTTTTTTACTAATTCAGGATGTTCCTTGATTGCCTCAGAAATTGGACAAAAAATTATCCCTTTCTCTGCTAAGGTTTTTTTGAAAGTAGTTGCTACAGAAACTGAGTCAATTACAATATCTACTGCAACTCCAGAAAGTTTCTTTTGTTCGTCGATAGAAATCCCCAATTTATTGAACGTTTCCAATAGCTCTGGATCTACCTCATCTAAACTTTCATATTTAGCCTGTTTTTTGGGGGCTGAATAATATGAAATTGACTGTAAATCTGGTTTTTTGTAAGTGACATTTGCCCAATCAGGCTCTGTCATTTCTAACCATGATTTATAGGCATCTAAACGCCATTGGGTCATCCATTCTGGCTCACCTTTTTTTTTAGAAATTTTACGCACAATCTCTTCACTCAATCCTACTGGAAAAGTGTCAGATTCTATGTCCGTATAGAAACCATATTCATATTCTTTGGTTTCTAATTCTTTCTTTAATTCTTCTTCGGTATATGCCATTTCTTTATTTTAAAGTGAAAAACTTTCCCCACAGCCACACGTACGTTCCGCATTAGGGTTATTAAACACAAAACCTTTCCCATTTAACCCTCCAGAATATTCTAAAGTAGTCCCAATGAGATATAAAAGACTTTTTTTATCTACTAAAATTTTAACTTGATTGTGTTCAAACAATTTATCTTCAGTTTCCGAGGATTTGTCAAATTTTAATTCATATGACAGTCCTGAACATCCACCACTCTTTACCCCAACACGAACATAATCTTGTATGGGATCAAAACCTTCCTCCAGCATTAGCGAAGAGACTTTTACTTTAGCTGTTTGTGAAACCTTAATCATTCTAATAAAGAATTAATCTAAATAATGGGTAAATGTAAGCTATTTCTGTTGATTTTTAGAGTGTTGATATTTATTTAACCAATACCAAAATCAAGTATTTTAATGCCAGACGGCAACAAAAAAATCCTTTCCTCCCTTTGAAGCTGGAAAATCTCCTGAAGAGCTTTCATTGCTTCCCACCACAAGTATTTTTCCACTTGCTCTTAAGGCAACCCCATGAGCTAAATCTAGACCATCACCATTTAAAGTATATTGATTTATAACACTTCCATTGGGCAATGTATGTGCGATAAGCACATTGTTTGAGAGAAGATTTTCTCCTGCAGCTAAAGTTTCTGGAGCTGTATGGCCTACAAGAATTAAAGTGCCATCTAGACGCTCAACTAGAGCATTTCCAGTATCAAAGCCACTATCGCCAATGTTTTTATTGCTTTTTAACTCCCCCGATGATGAAAGAATAGACAAAAACATATCTGAAGATCCAAGGGGTTTATCAATGTCACCGTCCTGACTAAAAGATTGCCCTAAAATCAAATATTCTCCCTTTCTGTTTTCGATAATTGCATTGGCAATATCATATGCTGAACCTCCAATGGAGCGCTCCCATAACAAGGTACCCTCACTATTTATTTTCACAATCCAGGCATCATAGCTTCCATGCGGATCAGACACATCCACATCTTGGCTTTCTGAAGAACCTACCAGGACAAAATTTCCGTCACGTGTTTCAATGGCATCATATGACCTGTCATTACTTGTTCCGCCAAAATACCTTCGCCACTGTAATATTCCATTACTATCTAGTTTATGACACCAAAATTCTCCCACACCATGCTTTTGATTCTTGTTAGGTTTTATTCCATCCCTTCCGGCTCCTTCAGAGGCTGTAACATCTAAAAAGCCATTAAAAAAGAGCCCTCCATCTTGGGTGCTAATAATATTATAGGCATGGTCATGCCCTAAAAAACCGAAGCTTTTTTCCCATAAAAGAGTTCCTTCAGTATCTATTCGTAAAAGCCAGCTATCGTGTTGGCCTTTATTTAATGATGCGTCGCCATCAAAACTTTTGCTATACCCAATAATTGCATAGCCTTTTTCCATCTCAACTATGTCATAGCCCCTATCGTCGTTACTTCCTCCATAGGTCTGCACCCACTGCTGCTGAGCATTTGCATTAAATTTCATGATGAATAAATCACTTCCCACTCTTGTTTTATTAATAAAAATACCATCAGTACTTTGCGTATTTCCAACCACCACAAACCCTCCGTCAGAAGTTGTAATAACTCCATGGGCAACATCTTCTAAACTTCCTCCGAAGGTGTTTACGGATTCCCATACTCCGTTTACAGAAGATAAATAAGGCCAATTGGTTTCTGTAGTGGGTGAGCAACCTACTAATAGAATTAGCAGTAAAAGAGTAAGATGATTTTGCATTTTTATTCTGAAGCTTTGACTAAAAACAAACCTGAATTAATATCATTTATAGCAATTACTCCGCTTTCAAAAAAAGGATAAATATTCCAAACACCTTCAAAAGCAGCGTTATTATTTGCGGGATAGGTATCAAAAAATCCACCTTCTGATACGTTTTTAGTATCAATTTCACTTATATCCAGAACCCTTAACCCCGCTGTATAACTTGCAAGAAAAAACTGGTTACCTTTAGCATATCCATTATGATCAATAGCATTCACACCAGCAAAATAATTTAGGTGTAATTGAGGATTCATAAGATCAGAAATGTCAAAAATTCTTGTTGATGTAGGCGCGCCATATCGAAGTTCATCCAATTCATCTCCTAAGAAAAAATATTGATGATTTTCTGAGAGATATCCCTGGTGAGTATACCCACCATTTTCATAGGTAATGGTATTGATGAGTTGGGGACTTTCCTTATCGGTTACATCCAAAATTACTACCTGATTATTATCCCCTCCATCACTATTGCTTCCAAAAAATAATTCTCTTCCAAGAAAAGTAGAATCGGGCCCTTGATAATTAACAATTTGAGCGTCGTGAGTATAAGAAGCATCGGAATAGCCGCCCATAACATTTGGGTTTTTGGGATTATTAATATCAATAAAAATAGGCCCGCCTTGAAAACGATCCGAACCTATTACATAAGCAAAACCACTATCTTGATTTATCGCAATATTATGAGCACTACCAAAGTAGGTAAGTCGAGCATCTGCTGAAAAGTCTTTTACGGAAGTTACATTTCGCAATCGGGTTAAATCAAAAATCTGAAGTCCATGGTCAGCAGCTTCACTCACTATAAAGGCATGATTATTATACACTTTTACGTCGCGCCAGGAGCTATTTTCGGTAGCTGTGAGAAGTTTTCCTAAAAAAAAAGGTTCTTCAGGATTGCTAATGTCTATAAAAGCAGTACCATCATCCAGGCCGCTAAGCACATACTCCTTTCCAGTTTCAGGATCTGTCCAGCCCCAATTATCATTACCTGAAAGACTTCCAAACTCTTCTAAAGAGATACTAGACATAAGATCATATCCCAAACAAGGATATACTCCTGCCATTCCATTTTCACACGTAATTTTTCCGCGAATAATTCCCGAATAATTCCCGGGCACCAATGGTGGAGGGGGAATTTCTGATGAAATTGGTTCTATTATTTCTGTTTTACTACAAAAAACAAAAAAGAGCATTATTATAAATAAGACGAGTCGTTTCATGTTTTTTTCAAAACTAAGTAAAAAACATAAGAGAAAATAAAGTTTAACCTTTTGGATAGGATATGTACTTTTGCCAAATGTTAGAAAATAAAAACCCTTCAAAAACTTCAATCTCCTCCTTGGGAGAATTTGCATTAATTGATCACTTAACTAAAACATTTGATTTAACTCAAAAATCTAGTGTTTTAGGAATTGGGGATGATGCTGCTATATTAGATTTATCTGAAGGGCAGGCGGTTATTAGCACTGACCTACTAATTGAAGGGGTTCATTTTGATTTAAGCTATATGCCATTAAAACATTTGGGATATAAAGCAGTAATGGTAAATCTATCTGACATTTATGCTATGAATGCCAGGCCTACTCAAATAACGATTTCAATTGCGGTTTCCAATCGTTTTACCCTTGAAGCATTGGAGGAATTGTATGCTGGAATTTTATTAGGATGTAAAAACCATAAAGTAGATCTCGTTGGAGGAGACACTACCACTAGTACTTCTGGCCTCACTCTCTCTGTAACAGCTATTGGTGTTGCACAAGAAGAGAATATTACGCGCCGTTCTGGAGCGAAAGAAAATGATTTACTTGTTGTAAGTGGAGATTTAGGTGGGGCATACTCAGGATTACAAATTTTAGAACGTGAAAAAGCAGTTTTTAAAGTAAATCCAAATAACCAACCTGACTTAAGCAACTATGCCTACAGTATTGAACGCCAACTAAAGCCTGAAGCGCGAAAAGATGTGATTGAATTATTAAATGAATTAGACATTACTCCTTCTTCAATGATTGATATAAGTGATGGTCTTTCATCTGAAATACTACATTTATCAAAAGCCTCTGAAGTAGGGTTTCATCTTTTTGAAGAGAAACTACCTATTGATCACGAAGTAATGAAAATTTGCGAAGAGTTTAAATTAAATGCTACTACCGCTGTTCTAAATGGTGGAGAAGATTATGAACTCTTATTTACAATTACTCAAAAAGACTTTGGTAAAATCAAAAAACATCCATTACTTACGGTAATTGGACATGCATGTGACCTAGGTGGGGGATGCCAACTTATAAATGGGCTTGGCCAACAAATTGAGCTAACCGCTCAAGGGTGGCAATCATTTCCTGAAGCATAATATTAACCAAGTGCTACGTCAAGGGTCATCATTACAATAAAGCCGCCTATAAACCCAAGTGTTGCAATATCTGTATATTTATCTTGCTGAGTTTCTGGAATAACCTCTTCAACTACCACAAAAATCATTGCCCCAGCTGCAAATGCAAGTGCATAGGGAAGTATGGGCGTAAAAAAAGAAACGGCTATAGCTCCAACCACTGCAGCTATAGGCTCAACTGCTGCTGAGAGTTGTCCATACCAAAAACTTTTAAAACGACTCACACCTTGTCTTCTTAAAGGCATAGAAACTGCCATTCCTTCCGGAAAATTTTGAATACCAATTCCTATTGCTAATGCCACTGCACCGGCAATAGAGGCCTCAGGTATTCCTGCAGCAACCCCACCGAATAATACCCCTATTGCGAGTCCTTCAGGAATATTATGAAGGGTAATTGCTAAAACCAATAAGGTAGTTTTATGCCAAGGAGTCTTAATTCCTTCGCTTTCTTTAAAATTAATATGTATGTGAGGTAAAACTTTATCCAAACTAAAAATAAATAATGCTCCCAGTCCAAAACCAATAGCAGCTGGAATAACTTTTACAAAGCCTTCGCCAGGACTCATTTCAATTCCAGGTGCTAACAAGCTCCAAAAACTTGCTGCCACCATTACTCCCCCAGTAAAACCAAGAAGACCGTCTAAAACTGCACGGTTCATGCTTTTTACGAAAAACACCAAGGAAGCCCCAAGGGCAGTGAGACCCCAGGTGAATAGTGTTGCGTAAAACGCTGCTAGTATAGGGTCAATTCCTTCAAAAAATATTATTATTTTATCCACGCAATTAATTTAGACAAAAATTAAGAGTTCTTTCTGCATTCAACAAAGTTAAGCTTGTTTTTAATTACTTTTACTAAAGTCTATGGAAAAGCCGGTTTTTGATTATATAATATGTGGGGGGGGAGCCTCTGGACTAATGCTAATTAATGCCTTAAGCGAAGATCCTTTTTTTTTTAAAAAAAAAATTCTTTTAATCGAAAAAGAATCAAAAAACACAAACGATAGAACCTGGTGCTTTTGGGAAAAAAAAGAAGGTGCTTTTGAGGCAATTCTCGAAAAAAAATGGGACATGGCCACTTTCAAATCATCGAGGCTTTCCCTCAACTTTAAATTGGCTCCTTATCAATACAAAATGTTACGCTCAAAAAGGTTTTATGAAGCTTGTCGTGAAAAAATTAAGTCTCAAAAAAACATTCAGTATCTAAGAGCTGAAATTATAGAACTAAAAACAGAAGCTGTTACCACCAATGTTATAACAAACAAAGGCTCGTTTAGCTCAAAAAACGTTTTTAATAGTATTTTTGATCCTACTGCTCTTTACCGTCAGAAAAAATATCCTGTTTTAAGGCAACATTTTATTGGCTGGTTTATTAAAACAAAAACTGCTCAATTCGATCCCAATAAAATCTTGTTTATGGATTTTAATATCGAACAAAAAAAAGAAACTCGTTTTTTGTATGTTTTGCCTCTAAACACAAATAGAGCCCTGGTTGAATATACCCTTTTTTCATCAAATCTTTTAGAAAAAAAGGCCTATGAAGAAGGCATTAAATCCTATTTAGAAACTCAGAAAATTACTGATTATGAGGTTGAAGAAAAAGAACAAGGAAATATCCCCATGAGTTGCTTTCCACTTGATCAATTCAACACTCCATCTTTATTAAATATTGGTACTGCAGGGGGTTGGACAAAAGCGAGTACAGGATTTACATTTATGAACACCTACCGAAATGTTTCAGAAGTTGTTTCTTTTTTAAAAACAGAAAAACCATTAGATCATTTCAATAGAAAAAACAGGTTTAGGTTTTATGATCTTCTTTTTTTAGATGTTCTCACTAAATATAATGACCAAGGGGGAATGCTATTTGAACGCATGTTTGAAAAAAATGCACCCTTAACCATTTTCCGCTTTCTAGATGAAAAGACAAGCTTTATTGAAGAACTCAGGATTGCTTCTTCTTTTTCCTTACGTCAAATTAGCTGGTTCTTAAAAGCACTTTTAAGAAGGTCATTTTAGAATTTTCGTTTCATCAAATTCTGCCCAAAAGCTTTTAACAGCTGTTTTCCTTCACCTGAAATGGTTAGGCTCTCTAGTTTTTTAAAAGCATCTTCTGTATAGGAGCTAACCAATTGTTGACTAGCTTTTGATGCGCCACTGCTGTTAAAAATATCTTTTACAGATTCTACTTTTTGATTGTTTTTTATAGAAGTATCATACCAATGAATCAGAGCTTCTTTTTCTTCGGTACTTCCACTTTTAAGAGCTTCATGATATAGTATTGTCTTTTTGTTTTCAAGAATATCACCCCCTAATTGCTTCCCAAAATCTTTAGGATCACCAAAAGCGTCTAGATAATCATCTTGGATTTGAAAAGCCATTCCTAATAGAACCCCAAAGTCATATAGTAACTGGGCCTCTTGATCGGAAGCATTTCCAATCCACGCACCTGTCTTTAAAGAATGTCCCACTAAAACCGCTGTTTTAAGTCGTATCATTTCTAGGTAGTCAGAAATTGTAACCTTTTTTTGGGTTTCAAAATCCATGTCATACTGCTGTCCTTCACAAACTTCCAAAGCCGTTTTACTGGTATGTTTAATGAGTTTGAAGAAAAGTTCATTTGGGTAAGTTTCTAAACATTGATAGGCTTGAATTAACATTGCATCTCCTGAAAGTATTCCTGTATTTTCATCCCATTTA
>JBKEHX010000046.1:0-11031 GCA_046711205.1 Flavobacteriaceae bacterium | reverse complement strand
CATCCATTTTCTTTAAAACAGTGGAGTGGATGCTATGAAAAATTCTTGGGTTTTTAGCATAGTAATTTTCGCTTTGAATTAACTGAAGGCTATCAATACCGTATTTTTCATATAAATAAGACTTACCCAAAATATGCTCAAAAACAGGGTTTTTCTCAGAAATAGAACTCATCACCTCCATAATAGTAGCGTCATATAAAATTCGCTCCATTTTTTCTTCGCTAATTAAATTATCAGGTTTTTCTAAAGTTCCTGATTTTACACAACCAAAGAGTGAGCTGTAAAGAGTTAATACTAAAAAAAATATAATTCCAATTTTCATTTTTATCGATCAAAAGTTAAGGCCTGTGCTGCAGATAATGGTTGTACTTCTCCATCTTTATAAACCCATTGCCCATTTAAGAGGGTTCGTTCTACAGACCCAATAAAAGTAGTGCCTTCAAAAGGAGACCATCCGCATTTATATAGTAAACTTGAAGAATCCACTAACTGTTTCTTCTTTAAATCTACAACAATCAAATCCGCGAAATATCCCTCCCTTACATAGCCTCTTTCTTTAATATCAAATAAAATAGCAGGATTATGACAAGCCTTCTCCACAATTTTCTCCAAGGTTATCTTACCTTGGTGGTATGCCGTCAATAATGCTGGAAGTGCATGCTGCACTAGAGGCCCTCCAGAGGGGGCGTTTTTATATTTATTTGCTTTCTCCTCTTTTGTATGTGGAGCATGGTCTGTGGCTAGTACATCTAGTAAGTCTGAATTCAGACCTGCCCATAAGGCATCACGATCTTCTTTTGTTTTAACCGCAGGATTCCATTTAATATGGGTTCCTTTTGTGGCATAATCATCTGAAGAAAACCATAAATGGTGTGTGCATACTTCAGAGGTTATTCTCTTGTCTTTTAATGGGATATCATTTCTAAATAAAGATAACTCTTTAGCAGTAGAAACATGAAAAACATGCAGTCTGGCTCCTGTTTCTTTGGCAAGTGCAACCGCCTGAGAGGAAGATAAATAACAAGCCTCTTCACTTCGAATCAAAAAGTGTTGCTCAATAGGGATGTCTTCCCCAAAGGCTTCTTCAGCTATCTTCATATTGGCTCGAATGGTTGCTTCATCTTCACAATGAACTGCAATAACCAAGTCTGTATTGCTAAATATTTCACGAATTATCTCAGGATTATCTACTAACATATTTCCTGTGGAAGAGCCTAAAAATATTTTTAATGCAGGCACGCGTTTAGTGTCAAGGGCCAAAATTTCTTCTAAATTATCATTAGTTCCACCAAACATAAAAGCATAATTAGCAAAAGAAACTTCCCCGGCACGTTTGGTTTTTCTTTCCCACTCCACAACTGTGGTAGTTTGAGGAAATGTATTAGGCATTTCAATAAAAGAGGTGATTCCACCAGCTATAGCAGCCTTAGATTCAGTTGCTATAGTGGCCTTATGTGTAAGTCCTGGTTCTCTAAAATGTACTTGATCATCTATTATTCCCGGAAGGATATAGTATCCTTTAGCATTATATGTTTCAAAGGCACCTTCAACCTTTAGGCTTTTACCAATATTCGCAATTCTATCGTCAATGATTAAAATTTCACTTTCTTGAATCTCACCTTCATTAACTATTTTAGCATTAATTATTTTTAATTTTTGCATTACTTAAATTTTTGCTTATTCAACCTTAAAAATAATACACCATAAAGTGCTTCCCAAATAATATTACTACTCATTTTAGACTTCCCTAAAGCCCTATTGGTAAATATAATGGGATGCTCATGAAGCTTGAATTTTTTTACCCAGGATTTATATTTTAATTCAATTTGAAAAGCATATCCCACAAATTTGATCTCATCAAGGATAATAGATTCTAACACTATTCTTTTATATCCTATAAAACCGGCAGTTGCATCTTTCACTGGCATAGCGGTAATTAATTGCACATAGATAGAGGCAAAATAAGAAAGTAGGATTCTATTAAGCGGCCAGTTTACAACATTAACGCCGTTAACATATCTAGAACCTATAACAACATCAACATTGGCTTTTAAAAGCTCCATCATGGGACTAAGTTCGCTGGGGTCATGAGAAAAATCTGCATCCATCTCAAAAATATAATCATATTTTCGTCTTAATGCCCATTTAAAGCCATGAACATAAGCAGAACCCAATCCACTTTTTTGTGAACGAGATTCTATAAATAAACTTTCCTTGTAAGTAGTCATTAAACCAATCACTAAAGCCCCGGTACCATCTGGTGATTTATCATCAACAACTAAAATGTTTAAATCTAATTTAGTGGCGAAAACAGAAGTAATAACTGCCTCTATATTTTCAGCTTCGTTGTAGGTTGGAATGATAATTAATGTTTGTTCCATAACTTACTATCAAAAATACTAAATGTATTAACAACATATTCCCAAGAAGTGTATATTAATTTTCTAAAAACTAGTAAATTTACAAGATGGGAGAATTGATTTACAAAACTAATGTTCATCAAGATTGGATCAGCATATTTTTCTTTATTAACCTGTTTCTTATTGTTGTACTTCACTATATAAATCCATCAAGATTTATAGATATTATTAAGGTGTTTTCATCACGTGTATATTTTGGAAAATACGCGAAAGACCATAATTTTAGATATTCAGAACCTTTTAACATTGTATGTTTTCTGTTTGTTACAAACACATTAGCATTTTTCTTATTAAGTCTAAATAATTATATTTTCTTACACGTTGTTTACGCGTTTAAATTCTATTATCTCCTTGGAGCTCTTTTTACAATGATTAGCATTCGCTTTGTGTTTATTCAATTTATAATAACTAAATTAGAATTAACCAATAAAACAAACGTATTTCAATTTAAATCCTTTACTCACAAGACTCAAGCTGCATTTTTTTTACAATTTATTTTATTCATAAATTACTATACCAAAGAAATATACATCGCCTTGATTTTGGTCATATTTTTTGCAATTGTTGCGCTTTGGTCATTTTACCAATTAAAAATTCTATTTTCTTTTATTAAACCTCAACTGGGTAATCTTTTTTATTTAATTTTTTATATTTGCACAATTAAAATAGCCCCTTGGATATGGCTTTATTTTTTATTTATAGAACCAAGATTGTAATTTATTCATATCATGAAAATTAAAACTATTTTGGTTTCACAACCCGAGCCTTCAAAAGAAAAATCCCCATACAGTAGGCTTAAGGACAAGTATAAACTAACAATAAACTTTAGACCTTTTATTCACGTAGAAGGAATGGACGCAAAAGAAGTTCGCCAACAAAAGATTGATTTTAATAACTTTCAAAATATAGTATTAACGAGTAGAAATGCTGTAGATCATTTCTTTCGTCTTTGTAAAGAAATGCGGTTTACAGTGCCTAATTCTACAAAATATTTTTGCCAATCTGAAGCAGTTGCCTTTTATCTTCAAAAATATGTGGTTTATAGAAAACGTAAAATTTATGTCGGTGAGAAAGAGATTGAAAATTTAGAAGCAGTCTTTAAAAAGTTCAATAAAGAAACCTTCTTGTTCCCGACCTCAGACATGCTAAAACCTGATGCACCAGACTTCTTAAATAAACTATCTCTTAACTGGCAACGTGCAATTTTATACAAAACAGTTATTAGCGATCTTTCTAATTTACGAGACGTATACTATGATGTACTTGTTTTCTTTAGTCCCTCTGGAATCGAATCTCTTTTCAAAAATTTTCCTGATTTTGAGCAAAACAAAACGCGTATAGCTGTTTATGGAAACTCAACTGTTGATGCAGCTAAAGCAGCTGGCTTAAGAATTGATATTAAAGCCCCCACTCCTGAAACTCCCTCAATGACTATGGCAATTGAAGAATATATTGAAAAAGCAAACAAAGATTCTTAATTAGTTTTTCTATTATAGAATTCTAAAATAAGTAAAAACCAGCCTGCAATCAGCAATGTTCCGCCCAATGGTGTTAAAGCTCCCAACCATCCTATTGGAAACAGAAAAAAAGCTTTAAAACTTAAAGTGAAAATACTTCCAGAAAACAATATAACTCCAGTAAAAAGGAAATTAAAAAATCGCTTTTTATTTTTTAGTGAACGGAATTTAATAAAAGAAATGATCAACAAAGCGAGACCGTGATACACAAGATATCGGACTCCAACTTCAAAACTACTTAACGAGGCTTGTGTGAGAATACTTCTAAGATAGTGACTTGCAAAAGCTCCAAAAATAACAGCAAGAAACATAAGCACACTTCCATATAATCGCATTTTATTTTGAATACCCATTTTATTTAATATTTGATTCAAAGAAACACAAAATTAAAACATCTTATCATAGAACAACATGCTGTAATTTTAATTAAAAAAGTGGTTTTGGGTCTAATTAAAATAATTATACCTTTAATACATTAATCTAATTAAAATCGAAGGTTAAAACTAATCTTATGAAGATTACAGAACAAACAGTTGTCATTGATGGTATTGACAAAATCATTTTAAAAACATTGATGCAAGATGCCCGTATACCAATTTTAGCAATTTCAAAAGTAACAGGAATATCAGGGGCTGCAGTTCACCAGCGACTAAAGAAATTAGAAAAAGCGAAAGTTATTTCAGGGTCCCAAATTATTATTAATCCAAAAACATTAGGCTTTAAGACTCTTGCTTTCATTGGTATTCATTTAGACAAAGCCATGCGAAACCCAGAAGCTGTGAAGCAACTTAAAAGCATTCCTGAAGTCATTGAATGTCATTATACCACGGGAAACTGGAGTATTTTTGCAAAATTATTGTGTAAAGATAATGAGCACCTAATGGAACTACTTAATAAAAAAATACAATCTGTAGAAGGTGTTTCAAGAACAGAAACCTTTATATCTCTTCAACAACAACTTAATAGGCAAATAACGTTGTAATTAATTCCTTCTTCCTCCAAAAACCTGAAATGCAAAATAAGCTAGGGTAGCTAAAGACCCTAAAGCAGCAACAACATAAGTTCTAGCGGCCCATTTTAAAGCATCTTTTGAGCCTGCAAGCTCCTCTCTTGAAACCATGTTTTTCCTTTCAAGCCATGCCAATGCACGGTTACTTGCATCGTACTCAACAGGTAAAGTAATGAAGCTAAAGAGTGTTCCCACACCAAAAAGAGCAACTCCAGCTGCAGCCACAGGGTAACCAAAGGGAACAATTTGCATGAGTACAAAACCTGCTATAATGACAATCATTGATAAATTAGAAGCCACACTTACCATTGGCACTAAAGTAGATCGAATTTTCAACCACTCATAGCCTTTTGCATGTTGAACAGCATGACCACATTCATGTGCCGCCACAGCAGCTGCCGCTGCATTTCTTTCACTATATACAGTTTCACTTAAGTTTACCGTCTTGTCTTTAGGATTATAATGATCTTTTAGCGACCCACGAACAGAGACCACTTTCACATCATTAATACCATGATCTGAAATCATCTTTTCTGCAATCTCTTTACCAGACATACCATTTCGTAGGCTCAACTGAGAATACTTCTTGAATTTGCTTTTAAATCTATTATTCACCCACATACTAACTATTGAAATTGCAATAATAATTATATAATAACCTCCCATTTTTTTTATTTATAAATAACAATAACTCTTCACGATGAGTTACTTTATTTTATTTTTAATTTAAAATAAATAATAATAAATTGTAAAATTCCAGCAACTAAATTCGCGGAAATTACCGCTACGCTATCAATCAAAATGCCGTAAACAAACCAAATCATTACACCAGTAAACATAAATAAATACATACTTAACGAAACGCCGTCGGCACTCTTTAATTTCCAAATTTTATATACCTGTGGCAAAAAAGAAGAGGTGGTTAACACAGCGGCAATTAAGCCTATAATTTCTATCTGAATTTCAGTCATTAAAACACTATATTGATGATTTTATTTGGAACAATAATCCATTTTTTTGGAGTCTTCCCTTGAAGATATTCTTCCGTTCTAGGATCTTGCATAACCACTTCCTGCATTACATCTTTATCTAATGTCAAAGAGAGTGATAACGTAAATCGCATTTTACCATTAAAAGATACTGGATAATTTTTACTATCCTCTATCAAAAAAGTTTCGTTAACTATTGGAAAAGGAACGTTAGTCATACTCCCTGAATTCCCTAATCTTTCCCATAGTTCTTCTGATATGTGCGGAGCAAAAGGAGACATTAAAATAGTCAGTGGACTCAAAATTTCTTTACTTTGACACCCTAAACTGGTAAGTTCATTTACACAAATCATTAAAGTACTAATGCATGTATTGAAAGAAAAAGACTCAATGTCGGTTGTTACTTTCTTAATGGTTTCATGGAGGGCTTTTAAGGCTTTTTTCTCGGGTTTTGTTTCATTAACAATAAACTCTTCATCCTTATAAAAAAGACGCCAATATTTATTCAAAAAATTATGTACCCCAGAAATTCCTGCTGTATTCCATGGCTTTGCTTGCTCCAGAGGCCCTAAAAACATTTCATGCATTCTAAGGGTGTCTGCTCCATATTGTGCGCATATCTCGTCAGGATTTACTACATTATACTTTGACTTAGACATTTTCTCTACCTCACGCCCTACTCTATAGACTCCATTGCAAAGCTCAAATTGAGCTTCAGAAAATTGTGGTTGCCATTTAACTACTGCTGCTATATCTAATTCATCTAAAGCATTTACAAAATTAATATCTACACGAATTGGCTCTAATGCATCTGAAGCATCCAAAAGATCTTTTGAAACATATAATTGTGTGCCAGATTTTCGATACATAAAGGCAGATGTACCTAAAATCATTCCTTGGTTTATTAACTTTTTAGCATATTCCTCAACATTTAAAAGTCCTAAATCAAATAAGAATTTTTGCCAGAAGCGCGAATACAATAAATGTCCTGTTGCATGCTCACTTCCTCCCAAATAAAGGTCTATATCCTGCCAATACTCCATTGCTTCTTTCCCCACAAATTCCTCTGAATTTTGGGTATCCATATAACGGTAAAAATACCAAGAACTTCCCGCCCAACCGGGCATAGTATTTAATTCTAAAGGAAATACTGTTTTGTGGTCTATTGCATTATTAGAAACTACTATTCGATCCTTTTCATTCCAAGCCCATTTAACTGCATTTCCAAGTGGCGGAGCTCCTTGTGGAGTGGGTAAATAATTTTCAACCTCAGGCAAACTTAGAGGTAAATCCTCTAAGCCTAATGGTTGTGGCATTCCGTCTTTATAATACATTGGGATTGGTTCTCCCCAATATCGCTGCCTACTAAAAACAGCATCACGAAGCCTATAATTAATGGTGCCTTCACCACATCTTTTTTCTTCTAAAACACTAATAACCGTTTTCATTGCCTCTTTGTATGGAAGCCCTGATAAAAAATCTGAATGATCAATGACGGCATTTGTCTTGTCGATATATGCTTCTTTTTCAATAGAAACAGATTTAAAAATATTTTTAATTGGAATATCAAAATGCTTAGCAAAATCATAATCTCGCTGGTCTCCACATGGAACTGCCATTACAGCGCCTGTGCCATAATCTGCTAATACATAATCACCAATCCAAATAGGAATTCTGTCTTCTGTTAAAGGATGCCGTGCAAAAGCCCCTGTAAATACTCCGCTTATGTTTTTAACATCTGACATTCGCTCACGTTGGGTGCGCTTTTGGGTTTCCAAAACATAACTAGTTACCGCTTCCTTTTGCTCTGGTTGTGTGATTTCATTCACCAACTCTAATTCAGGTGCAAGGGTCATAAAAGTAACCCCAAAAATAGTATCTGGACGGGTAGTAAAAACTTCGATTTGAGATTCATGTCCTTCAATATCAAAAAATACTTTTGCTCCAATGGATTTTCCAATCCAGTTACGTTGCATTTCTTTTAATGAATCTGGCCAATCAAGGGTGTCAAGACCGGTAAGCAAACGCTCAGAATATGCCCCAATTCGCATACTCCATTGTTTCATTTTCTTCTTAGTTACCGGAAAACCGCCACGTTCTGAAACACCGTTAATAATTTCATCGTTTGCAAGAACAGTTCCTAAGCCTGTACACCAATTCACTTCAGTTTCTGCGAGATAAGTTAACCGATAAGACAAAAGAACTTGTTGTTTTTTGACAGCGTCAAAAGTTTCCCATTCTTGGGCTGAAAAAGAATTAACTTTTGCATCACAAACTGCATTTATAGTTAGATTTCCTTCTTTTTCAAAACATTTGACTATGTCAGTAATAGGAAGTGCTTTATTTGCTTTATTACAATAATAATGATCAAATAGTTTTAAGAATATCCATTGGGTCCATTTATAAAAATTTGGGCTTGAAGTTCTTACTTCTCTACTCCAATCAAAAGAAAATCCCATCTGATCAAGTTGCCTCCTGTAGTGGGAAATGTTTTCCTCTGTTGTTTTTGCAGGATGCTGGCCTGTTTGAATTGCATATTGCTCTGCAGGAAGTCCAAAAGAATCATACCCTTGTGGATGTAGAACATTAAAACCTTTATGACGTTTGAAGCGTGCGTATATATCGCTGGCGATATACCCAAGTGGATGCCCAACATGAAGCCCAGCCCCTGAAGGGTATGGAAACATGTCTAGAATGTAAAATTTTGGCTTTTCAGATAGGTTGAAGACTTTAAAGGTTTCATATTCTGCCCAGTATATCTGCCATTTATTTTCAATATCTTTAAAATCGTATCCCACTGTTTGATTTATTGGTTGCTTTGAAAGGCACAAAAATACGCTTATTGGTGGAATGTTAAAAAGCAAAAAGAATATTTTATCACCATGTTGTCTTAGATTTCTTTTATATTTTTACAAAAACAAGAACCGTGGCTAAAAGCTTTCAAGAAACCTATCAAAAAAGAAGACTCCTAACTGGATACTTTTCGGTAATTATTAGCATTTCCTTTGTTTTGTTTTTTGTGGGAGTACTTGGATTATTCTTGCTGAATACAAAAAATATCGCCTCACATTTTAAAGAGCAAATTGTTATGACTGTATACCTTAAAGATAGCGCTAAGGATATTGAAATTAAGCAATTACAAAAGAAAATTCAGCTTAATTCAGCCACAAAAAATGTTCGATTCACTCCAAAAGAAGAAGCTGCAGAATTATATGCAAGAGATATCGGAGAGGACTTTTTAGAGTTTTTGGGATACAATCCGCTTTTGAATTCAATAGACGTATATTTTAATGCAGCCTTTGTAAGCACATTTTCTTTAACCCAAATTAAAAAAGAATTTGAGACGACTGATTTTATAAGTGAAGTAGTATATGACCAACCGCTGGTCAGACTTTTAGATGAAAATATTCGGAAAATATCCTTTGTATTATTTCTAACAACCGGGCTTTTTGTAGTAATTGCCTTATTACTCATCAACAGCTCCATTCGTTTGTCAATATACTCCAAACGGTTCATTATTAAAACAATGCAATTAGTAGGTGCAAAAAAATCTTTTATTCGCAGGCCATTTATTTGGACACATTTACGCTTAGGCATAATCAGTTCACTTATAGCCTTAAGCGGACTAGCCATTTTATTTTTTGAAATTAATAAGAGGTTTCCGGAGTTAAACATGATGCAGCAACCCTTTGAGCTTTCCATTGTTTTTGTAGGAGTATTAATCTTAGGAATAGGCGTTACAGGAATCAGTACTTTTTTTGCAACCCAGCGCTACTTAAATCTTAAATCAGATGCCATTTATTAATTTATTTTAGCAGTATGAAACAATCCAACACACCTAAAAAGTTTTTATTTGGAAAACGCAACTATCGTTTTCTATTTCTCGCATTAGCCATTATTACTTTAGGATTTATTTTAATGGTAGGTGGAGGAAGTGATGATCCGCTTTATTTCAATGAGGCTATATTTAATTTTAGACGTATTCGCCTAGCTCCCACAATAGTTCTTTTAGGATTTGGAGTGGTCATGTATTCTATTTTAACACACGAAGCTTCTAAAAAATGAATTACTTAGAGGCAATAATCTTAGGTGTTATTCAAGGATTCACTGAATTTTTACCAATTTCATCAAGTGGTCATTTAGAAATAGGGAAAGCTATATTTAGAAATCAAGCCAATCCAGAAGAAAGCCTCTTTTTAACTCTCACATTACATGTTGCTACTGCACTAAGTACTATTGTGTTTTTTAGAAAAGACATTTTGCAACTAATACAAGGAGTGCTGAAGTTCAAATGGAATGAAAGCACTCAATTTAGCTTCAAAATAATAATTTCAATGATTCCTGCAGTTTTTGTGGGCCTTTTTTTACAAGAACATATTGAGGTTTTATTTTCGAAAAATCTAGTCTTAGTAGGAGCGATGCTATGCATAACCGCAATTATTTTATTTTGGGCTGATAAAGCACTAAAAACAGTTAAGATTGTATCTACACTAAATGCCTTCGTTCTTGGTTTAGTTCAAGCTATTGCCATTTTACCTGGAATCTCAAGAAGTGGCTCAACCATTGCTATAGCAGTATTATTAGGAATTGATAGAGAAAAAGCCACCCGCTTTTCATTTCTAATGGTATTGCCTCTCATTTTTGGAAGTATGGTAAAAACACTTTTGGATGCAAAAAATATAACTAATAGCATTGATTTTTTTCCCCTTTTAGCTGGTTTTATTACTGCTTTTATTACAGGCATTTTAGCTTGTAAATGGATGATTGCTTTGGTTAAAAAAAGCCAACTTAAATATTTTAGCTTTTATTGTATACTAGTAGGTGGATTAGCTTTGATTTATGGACTTTTTTGAACAACATTTTAACCCTGATGAATTGCAAGAGGGACAACTAATCCTAATTGATAAACCTCTAGGGTGGACATCCTTTCAAGTTGTCAATAAATTAAGGTGGCACCTTAAAAACCAAGTCGGTCTTAAGAAAATTAAAGTAGGCCATGCAGGAACTTTGGATCCACTAGCAACCGGTCTTTTACTAATTTGCACCGGTAACAAAACCAAATCAATTAGCACACTTCAGGCAACTGAAAAAGAATA
>JBKEHX010000045.1:0-11157 GCA_046711205.1 Flavobacteriaceae bacterium | reverse complement strand
GGAAAACGCCTAGTTCACTTGGTCCTAATTAACTTTAAAGAGGATATCTTACCTGACGATTTTCAGAAGATAACTAATGGTGCCTACAGTTTGCAGCAAATTGAAGGAGTACTTAATTTAAATTTCAAGGATAACGTATCTCCAGAAGGATTGGGTAAAGGTTTTTCTCACAGTTTGACAATGAAATTTTTAACAGCAGAAGCTAGAGATAGTGTATATCTAACACATCTGATACATCAAAAGTTTGTAAAATTATTTGTACCCTTTACAAAAGAGGTGCTTGTTTATGATTATTGGGAATAAATTATGCACCAATAATTTTTAAAATCTTAAGTTGCTCTTCTTTTGCAAGTTCAGCATCAACTAAAATACGTCCACTATGCTCATCCATTATAATTTTGTTTCTAGAAACAATTTCTAATTGAATTTGTGGTGGGATTGTAAAGTAGGACCCACCAGAAGCACCACGTTCAACAGGAACAATAGCTAACCCATTCTTTACACTTCCTCTAATACGCTTGTAAGCATTGATTAATCTTTCTTCAATTTTCGTTTCAAATTCAGTAGATTTCTTTTGAAGTAAATCTTCTTCTTTTTGCGTTTCCTTTAAGATTGTATCTAGCTCTCCTTTTTTTGCTTTAAGATGCGTATTACGCTCTTCAAGTTTTTCAGTTACCGAGTTAAGCGCTTCTTGCCGATGCTCAATACGAGCTTTGAATTCTTTTATTTTCTTTTCAGCCAGTTGGCTTTCAAGATCTTGGTATTCTTGTTCTTTAACAATGGAGTTGTATTCTCTATTGTTACGAACATTTTTTAATTTTTCCTCGTATTTTTTGAGTAATTCTTTAGCCGTTTCAATAGTTTGTTTCTGCTCTATTATACCATTTTCATTTTCTGCAACTTCAGCTTTTACCTTATCAAGTTTTGTGTTTAATCCTGCGATTTCATTTTCTAAATCTTCAACTTCCAAAGGAAGTTCACCGCGAAGGTTTTTAATTTCATCAATTCTTGAGTCAATTAGTTGAAGATTGTAAAGTGCTCTTAACTTATTTTCAATTGAAATTTCTTTTTTTTTGGCCATAGCTAAAAATAATTAACGGGATTGGTTTTTGTACTTGATAAAACGAACGCAAAATTAGGCATTTTTTTGGTAAGATAGTCATATATCATTTTTTTGGTAAAATGTTCGCTTTCATAGTGTCCTACATCGACTAATAATAGACTATTTTCCCCCAAATAAAATTGATGGTATTTTAAATCTGCAGTAATAAAGGCATCTGCTTCCTGTTTTTTTGCATGTTCTATAGCAAACCCCCCTGAGCCACCCAATACAGCAACTCTCTTAATTTTTTTGTTTAAAATAGGACTGTGTCTTAAAAACTCTGTATTAAGTTTTTGTTTTATAAATGTGAGAAAGGCTTTTGATTCCATTGGCTCCTTAAGGTTTCCTATTCTTCCCATACCAACTTGCGGATTAGGATTGTCTAAACTGAAAATTTCAAATGCCGCAGTTTCATATGGATGTACTTTTTGTAGAGTATTTCGAATACTTGTTTCTTGATAGGATTCAAATACGACCTCAATTTTAACTTCGCCGACACTTATTTTTTCATTAACAGTTCCTTTGTGAGGGTTGCTTTGGTCATTTCCAATATATTGACCAGTACCTTCTGAAGTAAAACTGCATTCACTATAGTTTCCTAGTGCACCAGCGCCAGCAATGCGAAGGGCCTCCAGAACTTCTGTTGTATTTTCTTTTGGCACGTATGTACTTAGTTTTTTAAGGCTTCCTTTTTTTGGGATTAAGATGTTACTTTCAGTTAATTCTAACTGAGCACATAAAGCAAAATTTACTCCCTGTGGATGATTATCTAACCGCGTGTGAAGCGCTACAATCGCAATATTATTTTGTATAGCTTTTATAACAACACGTTCAATATAATTTTTACCGGTAATTTTTTTTAAGCCAGAGAATACAATTGGGTGAAAACAAACAATAAGATTACAGTTTTCACTTATGGCTTCTTCTATAACAGCTTCTGTACAATCTAATGTAACAAGAGTACCATAGCATTCTTTTGTGGCATCACCCACTAGAAGACCAACATTATCAAAGTCTTCAGCATAGGCAGGAGGAGCCCATTGATTTAAAATAGTAATCAGGTTTTGAATAGTCATAATAGTACGTGAATAAAGACAAATATAATATTTATCTTCATCGACATGAAAATCTTACGCTGGATCTTATATCCTTTGGCTTTACTTTATGGATTTGTAGTCGCTATTCGAAATAGTTTGTTTAACATGGGCATTCTTAAAACTCAAGTTATTTCTATGCCAAGCATTGGGGTTGGGAATCTTAGTTCTGGCGGAACTGGTAAATCTGTTGTGATTGATTATTTGATTGTTTTTTTGAAAGAAAAGTATCACGTTGCGGTATTAAGTAGGGGGTATAAACGTAAAACCTCTGGGGTGGTTGTAGGGAATGAAAATAGTTCTGTATCAATGATAGGAGATGAGCCTTTGCAATTTTTAAAAAAACATCAATCAGTTACTGTTGTGGTTGCTAAAAAACGAATTTTAGGCATTCAGAAAATTAAAGAAATCACCCCCTCAAATACATTTGTTTTACTAGACGATGTGATGCAGCACCGCTATGTAAAACCCTCTATTTTGATTCTTACCACCACCTTTAGTGCGCCTTATTTTTCTGATCAATTATTGCCCACAGGAAATTTAAGAGAGTCACAATCTGGCGCTAAAAGAGCAAATATCATTTTAGTTACAAAATGCCCTGATATAATTTCTAAAGAAGAAGAGGAGAGCTTTAAAAAACAGTTTACCCTTTCTAAAAATCAATTTCTATTTTTAACTAAAATCAGCTATAGTTCTTTTGTATTTAATGGAGAAAAACGCCAATTATTATCTGAACTGACCCCTCCTTTTTTATTGATAACAGGAATTGCAGACCCAAGTCCTCTTGTTGAATTTTTAAATAAAAAAGGAGTTAAGTATTCACATTTGGAGTATCCAGATCATCATGCTTTTACCAAGAGGAATATTAAAGAAATTTATAAAAAAAAGGGCCAAGGTATTGTTTTTACTACCGAAAAGGATTTCAATAGACTTAAGCCTTTAATGGAAGGGTCAGAATTATATTATTTACCGATTAAAATGACGTTTATACACCCAAAGCAGCAAACTCTTTTTGAAGCGTTAATTTTAAATCAGGCTTTATAACTTATGCAATGTGCTTGTGTGCTTTATATGAAGACCTAACTAAAGGACCGCTTTCAACATGACTAAAACCAAGGCCTAGTGAAAAAGTTTCATACTTTTTAAAAACGTCTGGAGTTATAAAAGAATGAACAGGAAGATGCTTTTTACTAGGTTGTAAATATTGGCCAATGGTAACAACATCTACCGAAGCTGCTCTTAAATCTTGTAGTGATTCTAAAACTTCTTCCTCTTTTTCACCTAGACCTAACATAATACCCGATTTTGTTCTGTTAATTCCTTCTTCCTTAAGATAACTTAAAACTTCTAAGCTAGTTTGGTATTTTGCTTGAACACGAACTTTTCTAGTTAATCGTTTTACGGTTTCTATGTTATGTGAAACAACCTCTGGGGCTACACGAATAATTCGGTCAATATTTCGTTTATTTCCCTGAAAATCAGGTATTAAAGTTTCCATAGTAGTGTCTGGGCTTATTCTTCGAATGGCATTTACAGTTTCAGCCCAAATAATAGAACCCATATCTTTCAAATCATCGCGATCCACAGAAGTGATTACGGCATGTTTGATTTTCATAAGGTTAATGGAATTTGCAACTTTTTCTGGTTCAGTCCAATCTACTGCACCTGGCCTTCCTGTTTGGACTCCACAAAAACTACAAGATCGTGTACAGATATTTCCTAAAATCATAAAAGTAGCGGTTCCTTCTGCCCAGCATTCCCCCATATTAGGACAACTTCCTGAGGCGCAAATGGTGTTTAGTTTGTATTTATCGACTAGGCTTCTTAGTTCAGTATACTTTTTACCCGTAGGAAGTTTAACCCTTAACCATTCAGGTTTTTTTGTATGTTTTACTGCTTTTTTTTGAACCTCCATCATCCTACTTTTTACCAAAGATACTCTAAAGCCTATAGACTTAAAAGATAAAATAATGTAAAACCCGTTAAAAATAAAATTCCTAAAACACTTAGAATTCTCATTCCTTTTTTGGGACGTTGCTCTTTTGGCATTTGACTGCTAATTACCAATCGGTAATTTAAAAAAGCATATAGTGGGGCGGTTATAAAAGATAATACCGTAGCAATTTGAACAAGTTTCCCCATTTCGGAGAGTAAAAATAAAAAGATACAACTGGTACCAAGGGATAGTATGATCATCCACTGAAGGTAATAACTGTTTTTTTTTTTATTAAAAAGCAATTGTACTGTTCTTGACATAGCTCTTGGGGATGCATCTAAGGTGGTGATAGTTGTACTTAGCATGGTAGTAAAAGCAGCAATTCCAATAATACCATAAGCTGAATTTCCAAGACTGGAAGTATATAGTTGAATAAGTTGTCCAGCAAAAACTACACCTTGACTAGAAAATTGTATAGAAGTGCCAAACATAACGAGTGCTCCCAACCCCATAAAACAAAGTGCCAAGAAAACTGTTGCGATGTATCCTACATTAAAGTCGAACATACTCTCCTTGAGAGTAATTTTTTTTGATTGTGTTTTATTTTTTTCTAAAGTCCATATAGAATGCCAAATTGAAATATCTAAAGGTCCAGGCATCCATCCTAAAAACGCAATCAAGAATAATAACCCTGCTTGGTCAGGAAAAACTTGCCGGAATGAAATTGGATGATCATTATTTATAAAAGCAAAAATCATCGCTGCAATACTGCTTAAAGCGAGGACCAACATAATCACTTTTATTAATTTATCAAGCCAATTATACCTTCCTAACACTAATAAAAAAGAACAAATTATGGTAATAACAACACTCCAGGTAACAATGCTGTCTGTGATTCCAAATAGTATTGAAGCCAAACCAGCAGTAACAACGGTAACGGCACTTTGTATAGTAAACATGGTGCCCATGTTTAATATAAAATAGGCCCATAAATATCTTTTTCCAAGCTTGTAATAGCCGTCTAAAAGTGACTCGCCAGTAACTTGGGCGTAACGAGGACCGTATTGAAAAAAAGGATATTTAAAAAGGGTGATTAACAATAGCGCCCATATTAATCCAAAGCCAAAATCTGCTCCTGCCCGGGTAGATTGAACTAGATGGGACACACCAATCGCAGCTCCAGCAAAAAGCAGTCCAGGCCCTAATTTAGTATATTTAATCAGCATTTTTTTTCAATAAACTGGCCAACATTTTCTTTGCTCTGAATATTTTTACTCGAACAGTTGAAGCCGATTCGTTTAATTTATCTTCAATTTCCTTGTAGGAAAAATTTTCAAAATATCGAAGCTTTAAAATAATTCGGTATTCTTTTTTTAAAGATTTAATATGGGTTAAAACGAGCTCTAAGTCCTGATCAGCAATCATAAGGTCTTCGGGAGAAGGTTCTAAACTTGATAGTTCATAAGATGTAGTTTCATCAATTTTATTTTGATTTTCTTGGTGGTGTTGAGATTTTCGATAACCATCAATATGATGATTTTTGGCGATGGTCAATATCCAGGCAATAAAAGGTTGATTTTCATCAAATTTATCTAATTGGTCAAATGCTTTTGCAAAAGTTTCAATGGCAAGTTCTTCCGCTAAATTAAGATTTGAAATTCGGAAATTTAAAAAGGAATAGACACTATCCCAGTAGGTGTTAAAGAGAATATTGAAAGCAGTTTGATCTTTTTTTTTTGCTCTTTTAATCACCTCATTTTCCGCTATTGTCTTCATTTTTTACAGTCCTAAGAACTAGTTTATAGTACCTTGGTTGAGGGTAGTATTTTCACAATCAGTTTCTTCAGGCATTTTACCACACATTCCGCAAGGTTGATTGTCTTTGTTTAAAAAAGGGCTTTGACTAGCACATGTTCCAGCAAATTCACCGTTTTTTTTCGCCCATATTTTAATAGCAATTCCTGCAAATGCAAGAAAAATCAGTATAAACGTTATTAAAAATAATTTCATAATAGCTAATAATGATACAAAAATAGTAATCTTTATTGGAAGATAGGTTTCTTCTTTCTTAGCGTAAAAATTCCCCTATGATTAAATTATTTTCGTTCCTTCTAAATAATACTAATTAGACGAACAAAAAATACAGAAATTTTAGCCTTCATAATAAAGAAATTTGTATACGCAAAAGTAATTTCCATTTTTGCTGAATATATGCCTCATATTCTAAAATGTAAGCTATATTAATTTTCACATAACTGCGTTTCAAACCCTATCAGACTCTCACTAATTTAAAGAGTTGGTAATTTTTAAATCATTGGATTTTAAAAAAAAGTATATTTTTAAAGTCCCATAAGATTTTAAGATAATAAACGCTAAAGGCAAGGCTAACCATAAATTTCAAGAAGACTCCTGTTACAAATCCTAAAAGGGCACCAATAGCGGCTTTTAAGGCTCCTTTTTTATTGTCTTGGTTTACATAAAGTTCTCCTAAAAAAGCCCCCATAAAAGGACCAATAAGTAACCCAAGAGGCCCAAGAAAAATAACACCCATTACAAGTCCTATACTACTGCCAATGGTGCTTCCTTTGCCTCCGCCAAATTTTCTAGAACCCAAAACGGGAATAATATTGTCTAGTATATAAATAAATAAGGCTACAAAAAAACTTATCATAAGAAAGGTTTTGTCTGTAGCTATTGAGGGGGCAAAACTAAGCATTAAAATTCCTATCCAAGAGGACATTGGACCCGGAATGATTGGAAGAAAACTTCCTGCTATTCCAAGAAAAATAAAAAAACCAGCAAGTGTTATAAACAATACATCCATGACTCAAAAATATTAACTTTTATAGTTCGGAATCTTATATATTATGTTAAATGAATAAAAAAAGTGTAATTTTATTTCATTAATTATATCCAATGTATTCAAATTCAAAACTTTATTTAACGTTATTACTAGTGGCGTTTCTGTTTTCCTTTTCAAGTTGTCATTTTTTTGAATCGACCAAAATACCTGCTAAAGAAATAAAAACAGCTTCAAACTGGTCTGAAAAAGATCAAGCACCTAGTTTTAGTAGCTGTGAAGGGCAAGAGGCAGAAGATGAAGCATCTTGCTTTGAGGAGACAATTTCGTTTACCATTTTAAACTATATTAATGAAAACCCTTGGATCGCTTCAGAAACAATAGACGAAGAAGTTATAATGAATCTATTAATTAATAAAGAAGGCCTAATTACCTTAGAGTCGGTTGATGCTTCAAATGATGTTTTAGCCGCTATTCCTGATATGGAGAATAGCCTTATTGAAGCTGTAAATTTACTTCCACAGGCACAGCCTGCCGTTAAGACTAATGTTGGAACTTTGGTAGCTTCTTCTTTTCAACTCCCTTTGAAAATTTATGCTGAGGAAAAATACTAATGCATGAAGAGCAAATCATTTTAGGAATTGATCCAGGAACTACCATCATGGGTTTTGGTTTAATCAAAACGACTAAAACATCCATGGAGTTAATTCAAATGAATGAATTGCACCTACAGAAGTATGAAAATCATTATTTAAAACTAGGCTACATTTTTAAGCGCACTATTGAATTAATAGATCAGTATCACCCGGATGAATTGGCAATAGAAGCGCCTTTTTTTGGAAAAAATGTACAATCAATGCTTAAGCTAGGCAGGGCGCAAGGGGTAGCAATGGCTGCAGGAATATTACGTGAAGTACCCATCACAGAATATTCTCCAAAAAAAATTAAAATGGCAATTACGGGTAGTGGAAATGCCTCCAAAGAGCAAGTGGCCAAAATGCTTCAAAACCTTCTGAAAATCAAAACTTTACCTAAAAATTTAGATGCTACAGATGGATTGGCAGCAGCTGTTTGTCATTACTACAATCAGGGGTCACTAAACCAGTCAAAAAACTATTCGGGGTGGGGTGCTTTTGTAAGTCAAAACCCTAAGAAAGTAAAATCATAACCACAGCCCATTTAAAAAGGAAATGTCAAACATTTATTTTCATTACCCATTTTGTAAACAGGCTTGTCATTACTGTAACTTTCATTTTTCAACCACTAAAACTGGACAAGACAAAATGTGGGATGCAATGCAACAAGAATTAAAACTTAGAGCAGATGAGGCTAAAGTATCCATTGAGAGTGTCTATTTTGGAGGAGGCTCTCCATCTTTAATATCACCTAAAAAAATAGAAGTTCTTCTCAAGTATATTCAGGATAAATTTATTGTAAATACTTCACTTGAGGTTACTTTAGAGGTTAACCCAGACGATGTTTCTCTTCAGTATTTAGAAGCGTTAAAACAAGCTGGCGTAAATAGAGTAAGCCTTGGAATCCAGTCTTTCCATCAAAAAGACTTAACCCTAATGCACCGAGCCCATAACAACACTCAGGCTTCAAAAGCGTTAGCATGGGTGGCTCAAAAATTTTCAAATTTCACCCTCGATTTAATTTATGGAATGCCGAATTCTACCCTAAAAGAATGGGAAGAAAATTTAAATCGCGCCCTTGAATTTAATCCTCCACACCTTTCTGTTTATGCACTTACCTTAGAAGAAAAAACAGCTTTAGACTTTCAAGTCAAAAAGGGAGAAGTAACTCTTATTTCAGAGGAAGCTGTTAAAGAACAATACGATTGTCTAATTGCAAAAATGGGCGCCTTTAATTTTGTTAATTATGAATTTTCCAATTTCGGAAAAGAAGGCTATTTTTCTGTGAATAACCAAAACTACTGGAATGGAAAACCCTATTTAGGGATTGGTCCTTCTGCACATAGTTATGACGGTTTGGCCACTAGAAGTTGGAATGTTTCAAACAATCATAAGTATGTTACAGCAATAACATCAGGAAAGCCTTTGCTTGAAGTAGAATATTTAACCAATAAAGACCGCTATAATGAATACATTATGACGGGACTTAGAAAAGTTGAAGGACTTTCATTGGAGTATGTAAAGAATACTTTTGGCACTAAGTATTTAGCCTATTTAGAAAGTCAAGTGGGCCGGCATTTGGAAGTAAGGAATTTTTATTGGGATGGAGATCATCTAAAAATAACTCCAAAAGCAAAATTTTTATCCGATGGCCTAGCAGCCGATCTATTTAAGATATAGTAGTATTAATTACCTTCTTTTACTAGATTGCAATAGTGATGGTAAAACCTTGGAATGGTTTCAATTCCTTTAAAGAAATTATATACTCCATAATGTTCGTTTGGCGAATGAATAGCATCGCTATCTAAACCAAAACCCATTAAAATAGACTTTACGCCCAATTCTTTTTCAAACATTGGAACAATAGGAATGCTTCCTCCGCCTCTACAGGGTATTGGGGGAATTCCAAAGGTATCTTGGTACGCCATGTGTGCCGCTTTGTAGCCCACAGTTTCAGTAGGTGTAACATAAGCATATCCACCATGATGTGTCATTACATCAATGTGAACTCCTGCTGGAGCAATTGATTTGAAATGTTTGGTAAATATCTCACTAATTTCATTCCAATCTTGATCTGGCACTAAACGCATTGATACTTTTGCATGTGCTTTACTTGCAATAACTGTTTTAGCTCCTTCCCCAGTATACCCTCCCCATATTCCATTTACATCAATTGTGGGACGAATGGTGCGCCTTTCTTCATTACTATACCCTTGTTCTCCTTGAACAGCCTTAATGCCTATGGAGTCCTTAAAATCATTTTCATCAAAAGGAGCTTTTGCCATTTCATTTCGAACTTCTTGAGAAAGTTCTTTTACTGAATTATAAAACCCAGGTATGGTAATACGTTGCATTTCATCTTTAAGTTGCGCAATCATTTCACACAATACATTTATAGGGTTTGCAACTGAACCGCCGTAAAGTCCAGAGTGTAAGTCCCTATTTGGACCTGTAACCGTTACTTCCATATAACTTAACCCCCTAAGACCTGTGGTTATGGAGGGCTGTTTTTTAGAAATCATTCCCGTATCCGAAATTAGGATAATGTCACAGGTTAATTTTTCTTTATTATTTTTTACAAAACCTTCTAAATGATCGCTACCTACTTCTTCTTCACCTTCAATCATGAATTTAATATTACAGGCTAAAGGGCCTTTACTAAGCATTACCTCTAGAGCTTTAATATGCATAAAAACTTGACCTTTATCATCACATGCGCCACGAGCAAATACAGCTCCTTCGGGATGTAATTCAGTAGCTTTAATAACAGGTTCAAACGGAGGGCTGTCCCATAATTCAATAGGATCTGGAGGCTGAACGTCATAATGGCCATAAACTAACACAGTGGGTAAAGAAGAATCGATAAGATATTCTCCATATACGATGGGATGACCGGGTGTTTTGATAATTTCTGTGTGAGGACAACCTGCATTATTTAATGCATTTTTAACCCAAGTAGCAGCAGAATCAACATCTTTTTTATAAGCAGGATCAGCACTTACAGAAGGAATTTTTAAAAATTCCATCCACTCGTTTAAAAAGCGATTTTGATCATTTGTTAATGCCATAGTTCTTGACCTAAAAATTATTTACAAAGTTAACCAATGTATTTTTTTTAGAAGAGGAATTTTTATTGAAAAACTTATTTATATTTGTCCTCCTTAAAGCGGGTGTGGTGAAATTGGTAGACACGCTAGACTTAGGATCTAGTGCTTCACGGCTTGGGGGTTCGAGTCCCTTCACCCGCACAAAATACCTCAGCTATTTTTTTTGTAAATAAACAGATTATTGCTGAGGTTTTTTAAAGACTTTTTTAGTTTATAGTAGTGACCTTACGTTCTTCTTTAACTAAGGATTATCTTAAATTAATTCATTTAATAACGACTAAGCTTTACGTCATTAAACAATAATAAGGTGTATTTGTTTATATATTAAAAATTACAAATATAATGGGTATCTATGGGTCCTGATATTATAATTCCTTTTTTCATGTTCCTTGGGTTGCTTCTATTGGCTTTTCTTAAGGCAATTTGATGGGTTATAAAAAAGACTTTAAGTACTGTTTATCATCCTTTGTGTGCTCCATCGCA
>JBKEHX010000044.1:0-11250 GCA_046711205.1 Flavobacteriaceae bacterium | reverse complement strand
TATATGAAAAAGATAGATGCTATTTCATTCTATTCTTAAAAGTCTTAACGTCACTAATTAACTTTAGTGGCATTTTCTTTTATACCACAGGTATATTTTATTCAGTAAGTTCTGGGATTACAATACACCACACCAAGAATGAAACAAGCTACTAATGAATCAAATGAAGACTTGCCTTTGTTTGTGTGATTTATTAGTTTTTCACTTAGTCTCTATGGTAAATACTAATGGTTAATAAATCATTTTCATGTGCCCATTTATCCTTTTACCTAATAAACAAGGTTGTCATAGCGGCCTTATTTGAGTTTATGTTGGGGTTATTATTTAATTTATCAACCGTTAAATGATGGGTAAAAGAGCTTAAAACCTTATTGTTAAGGCGAATTTTTTTCCACTCCAACTATTCGATAAAGAGTACCATTACTTTTTGTAAAAATAAAAACCTCTCCTTCTATATTAGAACCAAAGCGAAGATCAACTCTTTGGCTTGAATTCATTTCTGCTAAGCTTGTTTTTTCACCATTAAATTTCAGTCCTAAACCGTGGATAGTAGTTTGTTTCCCTTGTTCGATTTCATCAACATTAGCATAAAATAAGGAACCTCTCGGAATGTCACCAAAAATATATTTTCCTTTTAATTCTGGAATCAAATTACTGGCATATACATAACCACCAGAAACAGCATTTCCTTCATCATGATCATATTGTAAAACAGGTGAAATAAATTCTGGATTGGCGGTATCAATAGGATATACTAATTCTGTGTTGGCTTGTGGGTCAAACAAAAAACTTCCTTCTCTATGAGGCCATCCATAATGGCCTCCTTTTTGAGCTAAGTTTACTTCTTCTAAGCTGTGCTGACCAATGTTTGAGACAAACATTTTTTTAGAGCCATTTTGATCCCAAGATATACGATGTGGATTTCGAAGTCCTCTCACCCAAATTTCGGGTAAACCTTCTTTTCCATTAGTAAAAGGATTGTCATTTGGAATAGAATATTGTCCGTTTTTACTATTTCCTTTGTTAGGGTAAATGCGCAACACACTTCCCCATACTAGATTCGGGCTATCACATAAATAGGCATGACCTGCTAATCCTGAACCTCCATCTCCAACGCCTATATATAACATTCCATAATCAGGATTACCTGATTTTACTATAGGGTTAAAAGCAATTTCTTGAACCCCATGAATTTGGGTCAGCATGTCCACTCGTAAAAGCTCTCTTTTTGTTCCTGAAAAGGTTGATGCTGAAGTTAACTTTGTTTCCCATTCACGTAATACCCACTGTAATTTTACAGGAATGCTATCTGGAATTGCAAAATCAGCTTTTTTTGTTTTTGCTGGCTCAGTGTGAGTAGTGTAAAAAAGCCCATTGTTTTCATAGTCGGGATGAAAGGCAAAACTACCCAGACCTGTACCAAAGCCTGGAGTTGAAATAAAATTTTCTTCAAGTTGATTAAAATCCATATAAATAAAGGCTTTATCTCCTATAATTTCATAAAGCTTTCCTCTTAAATCACACACAAAAAACCGCTCTTTATCTCCAAACTTCACAGTTTCTAATTTATTAATTCTTGTTTTGGGAAATTCATCCGAGCTTGGGGGGATTGTGAGCCACTCTTCGATTACTAAACTGAGTTCTGAAGGTAAAATCTTTTCTTTAATTGGGTCAACTAAGCCCCCCTTTCGATTACTCTTATTATTTTTTTCAGCTTCTGAAAACTTGTGAATGAAACCCAAAAGATCATCAAGTTCCTCATCATCTAGATTAATAAATGAAGGCATATATATTTTATATTTTTTGAATAATTCAACCGCTCTTTCATTTTTTTTTTCAATCATCGCTTGGGGATTTTTTATAAATGAAACCAACCACTCTTTGTTGACTTTTGAAGTAATACCGTTTAAGTTGGGTCCAATTTCATTTCCCATAAAGTTGTGACAATTGGCACAATACAGATTGAACAACTCCATCCCGTGTTGTATATCAAGTTCACTTTTGGGATAGTTGTTGCCAAGTTGTTTTTTTAGGTCTGACTTACAGCTAGAAAGGATAAAAACAAAAAGAGAGATACCGTAAATTATCTTTGAATTATATTTCATTTAAATGGATTTAGTGATCAAAATGGAGGGAGGACCAAAGTGAAATAAAAGTATGTTTTATCTTCATGAGAAAATTGTTATTTTCAATATTAATAATTTTCTTAAATTAGAAGTTCAAATTAAATGAAAATTTTTAAAATCAATATTTGATTTATTATTGTAATCAAAGTTTATTAGAAGGATTCGTTTTTGAAAATTCATAATTATTTTTTTAATAAAGAATTAAACCTTTCGTTTAAAATAATGTCATAAACTTAAATGTTTTCATGATAACTCTATATGAAGAGTTCTAAAATTGATAAATAATTTATTTTAATGAAGAGGTTTAAATGCCTTTGCCTTTTAGGCATAATTTTCTTTGCTTCATCTTTTCTTTATAGTCAAGAAGATTCAATTTTTATTACTGCTAAGTATACTTCTGAAAAAATAACCATTGATGGGCAAATACTTGAAGAGGAATGGTTGAATGCTGAAACCGCAAATACTCGCTGGCAACACTTTCCAGTAGAATCTCAATCAATAACGCAACCTACAGAGGTTCAAATTTTATATGACGAGGACAATTTGTATATACTTTGCAAGGCTTATTCTTTAAATGATCAATATATCACACCATCCTTGCGTCGGGATTTTAGTGGTGGGGCATCAGATAAAATTAATTTTGTTTTGGACACTTACAGCGATGGAATTAATGCTTATATGTTCGGTTCGAATCCTTTCGGAGTAAAGAGTGATCTTTTGGTTTCTAATGGAGGAATTGGTGATGCAAAAGACGACATCAATCGTACTTGGGATGTTGATTACAGTGTGGAAAGTGCAATTTATAAAGATCATTTCATTTTCGAAATGAAAATTCCTTTTGGGACAATCAATTTTCCAGAGGGTTCAACAGAATGGAGGTTTAATTTCTTTCGTCTCGATACTCAAACAAACGAACGAACCACTTGGGCAAAAATACCTCAAGTTTATAATGATTTTAATTTAGCTTTTATGGGGGTACTAAAGTTTGAAAAGCCCTTAGGC
This sequence comes from Flavobacteriaceae bacterium, assembly GCA_046711205.1. Taxonomy (GTDB): domain Bacteria; phylum Bacteroidota; class Bacteroidia; order Flavobacteriales; family Flavobacteriaceae; genus MS024-2A. The sequence continues at coordinate 8,122 of JBKEHX010000044.1, read as the reverse complement.
AAATCAAATGCTCCTATTGCGATTATTCCTTATATCAATGGAATTAGCAGTAATGATTTTGTTGAAATCGGTAAAGTTAAGACGGTCAACATTGGGGGAGATTTAAAAATCCCGATCAACAATGGTCTAAATTTAGATATTACAATAAATCCTGATTTTTCGCAAGTTGAAGTAGATGATGAAATCATTAACCTTACTCAATTCGAGATTGTTCTCCCTGAAAAAAGACAATTTTTTCTACAAAACAGCGACCTATTCTCCAATTATGGAGCCGAGCGAACCGTTACCCCTTTTTTAACAAGGAGAATTGGTGTAGCCAAAGATTTGGAAGGGAACAATATTCAAAACAGAATCATTGCAGGGGCTAGATTAAGCGGAAAAATATCCGATAAAATGCGCTTAGGATTTCTCAATATGTTAACGGATGAAGATGTGAAAAATAAAGTAGCATCAAATAATAATACGGTTGTCTCATTGCAAAAAAGCGTATTTAGTCGATCTAACTTGAAATTTCTTTTTATAAATCGGCAAACCGTTAAAGACTATGATTTTATTTCATCCGATGAAAAGTACAATCGTATGTTGGGCTTGGAATACGATCTGAATTCAAAAGATAATGTATGGAAAGGAAGATTTTTTACCTATAAATCATTTTCTCCTATTCAAAACGAAAAAAGTATTAGTGCTGGAGCAAAATTTAGCAGAGAAACCCGTCATCAAAACATCAATTTAGAATACGCCATGATCGGAGAAGATTTTAAGGCTGATCTAGGAGTTTTAAGAAGGGTTGGTGTGATGAAGTTCTCTCCATACTACAGTTATTTCTTCTATCCCAAAAAAGGGCGAATTAACACCCTGGAACTTAGTCAAAATTTTTGGCTATGGTTTGACCCAAAGGGTGACCAATCCTTTTTAGAGAAAACTTTAATGACTTCAGCAGAATTGACTTTCAAAGACCAAAGTAAATTGAGATTTCGTTATTCGAACAGGAATGAATTTTTTTTAAATTCTTTTGATCCAACGGGTATTCATCCAGACACCCCTTTGGAAGGAAATCAAATTTATCATTCCCGTTCAGTTGTGCTTCAGTATGCTTCTGACAGAAGGAGTAAACTTTCTTTTATTTCGAGTCAGAATTATGGAAGTTTTTATGACGGGATAAAATATTCATTTTCAAATAAATTTAGTTACCGGTTTCAACCCCGTTTGGTGACGAGTTTGAATTTAAATTATGATCGCATTGAATTGGGAAATGGAATCCCACTAACCAATCTTTGGCTTTTTGGGCCTAAATTTGATTTTTCATTCTCAAAAGATATTTTTTGGTCTACCAATATTCAGTTTAGTTCACAATCCGAAAATTTTGGGTTTAATTCTCGTTTTCAATGGCGATTTAACTCCCTTTCTGATCTTTACGTTGTTTATAATGACAACTATTTTGCTTACGATCAATTGGAGCCTCGATTTCGAAGTATTAATTTAAAATTAACCTATTGGTTTTTTAAATAAATTATACGCTTCTTCAAAAGAATGCTAAAGATGATATGCCTGTAGTTTATATTTAGTTAAGGCTAGTGTCACTTTAAGTAATTTTTAGCTTGCTATAATTGACTTTACAGTTACTTTGAATTTCAAAAAGAACTTTTTAATCCCTATATTTATGTTAATACAGTGTCAAGACTTTATATTTTTAGTGACACTAATTAAAATTATGCCAATACTATTTTATGTCAAAGATGCAAAGTAAAGGATTTGTTTATAGGGTAACACTTATTGCTACCCTCGGAGGGTTGCTGTTTGGTTACGACACTGCCGTAATATCTGGAGCTGAAAAATCTATACAATCTTTTTTAATTGATAGTCAAGGATTGAGCTCTTTTTTACACGGAATCACTGTTTCATCAGCATTAGTTGGCTGTATAATTGGGGGGGCTATATCTGGATTTGTGTCCTCTGCTTATGGCCGAAAAAAAGCCCTAATCATTGCAGGGGTTTTGTTCTTTTTGTCTGCCTTAGGATCTGGGAATCCAGAGTTTTTGTTTTTTAATAAAGGTGAACCATCCATGGGTTTACTCTGGATGTTTAATTTTTATCGTATCATTGGAGGTGTTGGAGTTGGTTTAGCATCAGCTATTTGCCCAATGTATATCGGTGAAATTGCACCTGCTGAAATTAGAGGAAGATTGGTTTCTCTTAATCAATTTGCCATTATTTTCGGTATGTTTATTGTATATTTTGTTAATTGGGGAATTGCAAATGGACAAACAATTGAATGGATTAATGAAATCGGGTGGAGAAGAATGTTTTTATCAGAAGCTATTCCTGCAGCAGTCTTTATTTTATTAATGTTTTTAGTTCCAGAATCACCCAGATACCTGGCTTTGAAACAAAAAGATACAGAAGCATTATCAATACTCATGCGTTTTAATGGTGTTAAAAAAGCAAATCAGATTCTTGAGGACATTAAGAATACAATAGAAACCTCAGAAGCAAAATTATTTTCTTACGGAAAGGCAGTCATAATTATTGGAATTTTATTGTCTGTTTTTCAGCAATTTGTTGGTATCAATGTAGCCCTTTATTATGCACCTCGGATATTTGAAAACATGGGTGCTGCCAAGGATGCTTCAATGTTACAAACAATTATTATGGGTATGGTAAATGTTGTATTCACAACTTTAGCTATACTAACGGTTGATAAGTGGGGGAGAAAGCCATTGTTAATTGTTGGATCAATTGGAATGGCAATTGGGATGATTGCAATTTCTACTTTAGCTTTTTTAGATATCATAGGTACGACAACACTGGTCTTTATAATTATTTATACAGCTTCTTTTATGATGAGTTGGGGCCCTATTTGTTGGGTTCTTATTTCAGAAATATTTCCAAATAAAATTAGAAGTCAAGCAGTTGCAATCGCTGTTGCTGCGCAATGGTCTGCTAACTTCTTTATTTCTTCAACCTATCCACCAATGATGGAATTTAGTAATGGAGGAACTTATCTTTTCTATGGGATAATGAGTGTTATTTCTGCTCTATTTATATGGAAGTATGTTCCGGAAACGAAGGGAAAAACCTTAGAAGAAATGGAAGACCTTTGGAAAGAAAAATTAAATAGAACTTAACCTACTTTTTATTTCTAGTTAGGTGAACAAAGATGCTGGTAAACTGTGTATCATGGTTTATATTTATTTTATTTTTTAGCATTTACAATACTGACTTTACAATAATCGTATAAATATAACAATAAAAACCCCCTACTTTTTGCAGGGGTTAAGGAAATAAATCGTGGAGTCGGTGGGAACACAAATGATGAAAAATCACTACACTCCCAAATTCTTAAATATAGAGACAAAACAGAATAAATACAATACTTTATAGCCTATTTAAGACTCTAACTATCTTTCACTAAACTGCATAAAATTGCTTTAAATTGTATTTCACCGTACAAATGCTGTACAAATATAATAAATCATTTATCTTCATATAAATGAATTTAAATTTATAATGGCATCTGTTGTTTTCTTGTATCGATCTACTAAAGATTCTAACTGTAACAGGTTTACACCCTAATTAGGTGTAATAAATTATAGTTGCATTTAATATTAGGAGGGTACTGCTTCTAATCTAACATTAGTACCGGAGTCATAATCCGTTCCCTTTCCGGTATTAATTATTGTTTCTGTTATTTGACCCTCACCAACAACACTCAATAATAATTCGTATTTCCTTAAAACAAAATTGGCAAAAACGTTTTTATTACCGTCTACCTGAATGTCTATAGAACTAGATGTCCCTGAAGTATCTCCAGACCATCTGTCAAAAAGGTATTCACCACTGGGAGCAGCATTTAATGTAACGGTACTACCTTACTTATAAGTCCCTTCAGCTGGGATTACAGTTCCTCCCTCAACAGGTTTTACAGTTACATCTAACACAAACTCTTTAGTGCAGCTTGCGAGTAATGCAAGAGTGCATAAAAAAAGAAGTGGCTTTTTAATAATGTTGATTTGTTGTTATTTAAATGTAGTTAAAAAAATTAGCGATTCCGAGTGTCCCCAAATCTATAAGAAAGTTCCCATATATAAGAAAATATTCTCGGATTTATATTCATTCCTTATTATTGATACAGCATTTTGTAGAGACTGTTTGAATTAACAGACTCATCATTATTGTATATTTTCTGATCAATATCAGTGAATATATTGGTAGTTGTATAATTGTCTTCACCCGGCTGCTGAGTCACTTGAGTGTTTGTATTATTGTCATCTGAACAAACACAATTATTATAGTTAATAGTATTAAACTTAACTTTAATGGTTTTTTTAATTTTTTATACTTTTTGGTAAATTTACTTTTTAAACCTAAATAAAATTTAGGTCCATAGTATAATTCTCAATAAACTTTCGAAACCATTGTCTGACATCTATCGTAAACATTAGTCTATACTGGCTGTGTTTTAAAAGTACATAAAAATGTTTCTTAAAATAAGGTGAGATAAAAAAGAGAAATATTATATTCGTTAACGTTAACGATACTATACTTACGTCTTATTTAAATATTGCATGATCAAAATTCAAACCAAAATTAAACCCATAAACCTAAAGGACAAGCTTACGCGATTTTGGGAACTCTCTGCCAAAAAAATTTATTCCATTGAAAAAAACTATGACCAAAAAAACGGAGCGCCTGTTTTTACCGAAAATGGGAGCTACACCTCACGAGGTTGGACAGAATGGACACATGGATTTCAGTTTGGTTCTGGTGTATTGCAATTTGAAGCTACAGGTGATCAGAAAACTTTGGAACAATCCATAAAAAATACCATTAAAAAAATGGCGCCACATGTAAGTCACACTGGGGTTCACGATCATGGTTTTAACAACCTCAGTACCTATGGTAATTTACTTCGCCTTATGTATGAAGGGAAAATTCCTGAAAATTCTTGGGAAGCAGAATTTTATCGCCTTGCAATTAAAATTTCAGGAGCTGTTCAGGCTTCGCGCTGGACCATTATACCCGAGGGTGGTTTTATTCACTCTTTTAATGGCCCTCACTCATTATTTGTAGATACTATAAGATCCTGTAGAATTTTGGTTGCATCACATTTATTGGGCCACAGCTACCATGCAGAAGGAGATAAAAAAATTAATTTACTAGAACGCGTTTTGCAACACATATTGGCTACCGCTAAATACTCTATTTATTATGGAGAGGGCCGCGATACTTACGACGAGTGGGGAAGGACGGCTCATGAAAGCATATTTAATACCAACGATGGCCAATACCGCTGTCCCAATGCCCAACAAGGTTATTCTGGATTTTCTACTTGGACACGTGGACTGGCATGGGCAATGTTGGGCTTTTCCGAGGAGCTCGAAGCTTTAGCTCCAATCGATGACATCGCTTTTAAAAACTTAGGCGGTAAAGCCAAAATTATGAGTATTATGGAAAAAGCTGCACTAGCTACTTGCGATTTTTACATCAAAAATACTCCTATTTGTGGGGTAAGCTATTGGGATACGGGTGCTCCCAATTTGGACAAGATCGGACCCTACCTAGATCAACCCGCTGATCCTTATAACGCCTGGGAGCCTGTAGATAGTTCGGCTGCTGCAATTGGGGCACAAGGTTTACTGCGTTTAGGACACTATTTAAAAAATAAAGGGAATGCCAAAGGGCATCACTATATCCAAGCAGGGCTTACCGTGATAGATTCTCTTTTGGGGGAACCCTATTTAAGTACAGACGAAAATCATCAAGGGCTTCTACTTCACAGTATTTACCATCAACCCAATGGTTGGGATTATGTGCCTAAAGGAAGTAAAATTGCCCATGGAGAATCCTGTATGTGGGGTGATTATCACATGAGGGAAGTGGCGCTTTACGTTCAAAAAATGATTCATAACGAACCTTATTATCAATTTACAAACGGGATGCATTAAATCCTCCTTGGAATGAAAAAAACAAACGCTTTAAGTCGTCTTTGTGTACATACACAAACCACCAAACCTTGGGATTTAAATACTTGTATTAAGGAGTACCATAAAGCTGGAATCCAACATATCTCTATTTGGCGTCATGTGTTGGAAAACCATGACCTCAAAGCTGTTAAATCAGAATTAGAAAAACACAATTTGCAAGTGACTTCATTGGTTCGTGGGGGGTTTTTCCCTTCCGTATCGAAATCCATTCGACAGGATGCTTTGGAGGACAATAAAAAAACCATAAAGGAAGCAGCGGCTATCGGTGCTGAGTTAGTTGTGTTAGTTTGTGGATCTGATCCACAACAAAATTTAGAGACTTCGCGCATGCAGATTAAGGAAAGTATTCAAGACTTAATCCCATATGCAAAATCTGCAAACGTACGCCTTGCTATTGAACCGCTTCACCCCATGTATGCTGGGGATAAATCTGCTGTGGTCAGTATGGCACAAGCCAATGATTTAGCCGAACACATTAACGACCCCTTTTTAGGAGTAGCCATAGATGTCTATCACCTATGGTGGGATCCTATGCTAGAACAGGAAATTGAAAGGTGTGGGAAGCAGGACAATATTTTTGCTTTTCATGTTTGTGATTGGAGAACTCCTACCGTCGATATGCTGACTGACCGAGGACTTATGGGAGAAGGGTGTATTCCAGTACAACAAATTCGACAATGGGTTGAAGCAGCTGGATTTAAAGGTCCCATTGAAGTGGAAATTTTTTCAGAAAGACTTTGGAAACAAAATCAAACTGAATTTTTAGAAAAAATAAAACTAGCTTATATTCATCATACATAATCACTCAATGAAAATACATAAGATTGGAATTATCATGAATGGCGTAACTGGCCGAATGGGAACCAACCAACACCTTATCAGATCAATGATTGCCATATTGGATCAGGGGGGCGTTCAGATTAATGCTGATGAAGTTATTTTACCCAATGTTGTTTTAGTAGGTCGAAATGAAACTAAATTGATAAATTTAGCTGAAAGAACGGGGGTCAAAAATTGGACAACTGACCTCAATAGTGTTCTTAACGATTCTAACTACCAGATTTACTTTGATGCGCAAACAACTGGCAGACGTGCTGACGCGATATTAAAAGCTGTTGCCAAGGGGAAGCATATTTATTGCGAAAAACCCGTGGCCACCGAAACAAAAATTGCTTTGGATCTCTATCGTGCTTGTGAAAAAGCTGGAGTTAAGCACGGAGTTGTTCAAGACAAATTATGGCTGCCTGGTCTTCTCAAATTAAAACGTTTGATGCAAAATAATTTTTTTGGAGATATTTTATCCGTAAAAGGAGATTTTGGCTATTGGGTTTTTGAAGGACATTCAGTTCCTGCACAACGTCCCAGTTGGAATTACAGAAAAGAAGACGACGGGGGCATTATTGTCGACATGCTTTGCCATTGGCGTTATGTATTGGATCATTTGTTTGGTTCTGTGAAAGGAGTTTTTTGTTTGGGAGCCACACACATCCCCGAACGTATAGACGAACAAGGGAAGCCATACCAGTGTACTGCTGATGATGCCGCTTATGCAACTTTTGAATTGGAAGGCGGTATCGTTGCTCAATTCAATTCCTCTTGGACCACCCGTGTACGTCGTGATGATTTGCTAACCATGCAAGTGGATGGTACCAAAGGCTCTGCTCTTGTTGGTTTGAGAGATTGTTGGACACAATCATATGGCAATACCCCGAAACCTGTTTGGAATCCAGACATTCCGAATCCTATTGATTTCTTCAATTCATGGAGCAAAATGCCTGAACAAGAATCTTATGATAATGCCTTCAAAGCGCAATGGGAATTGTTTTTAAAACACATCGTGTGTGACACTCCCTTTCCTTGGAATATGTTGGAAGGTGCCAAGGGGGTTCAGCTTGCAGAAAAAGGATTGGAGAGTTGGGCCAAAAAAACATGGGTAACACTTCCCGATTTAACTTAACACTATGAATCCAGTTGCATTAATTACAGGAGGAACACGAGGAATCGGATTGGGAATTGCCCGGGCGCTAGCACAAGAAGGATTCGATCTGGCATTGAATGGAGTGCGTCCTGAAGCTCAGGTTAAAACCGTTTTGGAATCACTTCAAATCGAAAATAACAGAATTTTATATTGTCAAGGA
>JBKEHX010000043.1:0-11519 GCA_046711205.1 Flavobacteriaceae bacterium | reverse complement strand
TTATTTAAGTCTTTAAAAGCTTGTGTTAAACGCGCTCTAAAAGTGTCTTCTCCCAAACGAAGCCATTTTCTTGGATCGTAATTCTTTTTATTAGGTTGTTCTGGACCTTCAGGATTACCAATTTGGGTTCTTAAGTATTCTACTTTCTCATTCATATAATCACGAATTCCCTCTGTAAAGGCGAATTGTAAATCAGTATCAATATTCATTTTGATTACACCATACCCAATAGACTCTTGGATTTCTTCTTGAGTAGAACCTGAACCTCCATGAAATACAAAATCTACATGATTTTTAGGCAGGTTGTATTTCTCAGAAATAAATACTTGAGAATTTTTTAAAATTTTAGGCGTTAATTTAACATTCCCAGGCTTGTATACTCCATGTACATTTCCAAAAGCGGCTGCAATTGTGAACTGAGGACTTACCTTGCTTAATTCTTCGAAAGCATATGCTACTTCTTCGGGTTGTGTGTATAATTTAGACACATCAATATCACTGTTATCTACTCCATCTTCTTCACCTCCTGTAATTCCTAATTCAATCTCAAGAGTCATATTCATTAAAGACATACGCGTCAAGTATTCCTTACAAATAGCAATATTTTCTTCAATTGGCTCTTCAGACAAGTCAATCATGTGAGAGCTGAATAGAGATTTACCATGTTGTGCATAAAAAACTTCACTTGCACTTAACAATCCGTCAATCCAAGGCAATAATTTTTTTGCACAGTGGTCAGTATGAAGAATAACGGTTGCGCCATAAGCGTCAGCTAGCTCATGAATATGCTTAGCACCTGCAACTGCCCCTGCAATAGCAGCTTTTTCACCTTCATTGGATAGTCCTTTTCCGGCATTAAACTGAGCGCCGCTATTTGAAAATTGAAGAATTACAGGGCTGTTTAATTTAGCCGCTGTTTCTAAAACAGCATTTATTGTATTGCTACCAATAACATTTACTGCAGGTATCGCAAAAGATTTTTCTTTGGCAAGTTTAAAAACTTCTTGAACTTGTTTACCAGTAATTACACCAGCGGGAATTGTATGATTCATTAATTTTGGTTTGCAACAAAAATATTAAACTTTTTTATTTTAGAATGGATAATTGATGCCTATATTAAATACAGCACTTTTTAAACTGTATTCTGTCCACCATCTCTGTCCATCAGCTAAGGCTGGATTATAGGTTTTAAAGCCGGTATCAAATCGGAAAATAAAGAAATCAAAATCATATCGCAACCCTATTCCAGATCCTATAGCTAGTTCTGATAAGTCTTGCAAACCTTCAAATTTCATATCGAGACTTTCTACATCATCCCAAATATTCCAAATATTACCAGTGTCTATAAATAAGCCTCCTTTTAGCGGTCCAGTAATTGGGAAACGATATTCTAAACTAAAAGCAATTTTAAGGTTGGCTTCATTAAATTCATTAATATTACTGCTACTTCCTGGGCCTAATTTATATGCCTTCCAAGCTCTATTGTCATTTGCCCCTCCCGAAAAGAAAGATCGTGAAAAGGGCATGTTGGTGGAATTTCCATAGGGAATTGCTATACCAGTAAAGCCATGGAAGGCAATAATACGCTCTCTGCCTATGGGCCAATGTCTAATGTAGTCTAATTCTGTTTTTATGTATTGCGAGGGACTCACGCCTGCTAATATGTTTTGCCCTTGTTCATTTTTAACACCCCCTAAGCTTGAGATCATTTCATTTAATAGATTTCCGACCCAGGTAGTCTTCCATCTAAATTGGTAAAAATTTTCATCAAAAATACTTTCCTGACTGTTGAAGTTTAAATTAAAAGAAGTTCCTAAAATTAAGTTATTGTCGGTTAGCCTATCCTGCCTTTCTTTAACAGTATTCACCAATTTAAATTCATCACCATCAATTTTTAATGGAGTTTTATTTTTTAAAACTGCATTTATGAAATTTGATGTCCCTTCAGGTATTATCAAATTGTTATTTGAATCTACCCATGCAGGCTCTGTATTATAGTTTTGAGAAATTGTATTTAAACGGTCATAGGAATTTTTATATACATTAAAATAATTACTTAGGTTTTGATTGTTTACAAATTCTAAATCAAGCAGCTTTATCTGAACTCTTTTTTTATTTTTTATTTGCCAGTCAAATTGATATGTACCTTTAAAAAATTGTTTATCAAGCCCGATGTTTTGCTGAAAACTACTACCTAATAAAATTTCTGTTTTGGGATTCATTAATCTAGCAATCCATTCTTTTTGGACAAAAGGAATCAGTATTCTGGGAATACTTAATTTTAAATCTGAACCTAATTCAAATAAATTAAAAAACCGATCACCTGTTTGCGAAATGTCTCTTGAAGCGCCTAGCGTATTTTTAATATTTAACTCTAATAATTCAGCCCCTCTAAAAACATTTCGTATTCCTAATCCACCTCCCAAACCTATTCCAAAATCTTGAATATTAGAATGTGAAAGGTCTAAGTCAAAGCCAATAGAGAACCTTTCTTTTGGGGTTAGAAATAGAGAAGCTTTGAGAGCATCTTTTTTAGCAGGAATACTCAAGTAGGTTATGCTTGGGTATTTGAAATTTTTTAGATTAGTAAAATATCGATAAGATATATTTCGGTCTTCATCACTGTAGGGAGCTCCTTTTTTTATAGATATCCCTGAGGCTATTGTCTTGGGTTTGTATTTGAGTTCTCCTTTACTAAATATGGTTAAGTTTTTGTAATTTATTGAATCTGTATAGGGCATACTCATTCCTTCTTCTTTACGATTCTCAATAAAAACATCAATTTCATCAATTTTATTGATAGTGTAAGGAAGTTCTCTAAGCGTATCATTAATACGTTGCTGAATGTTATCAATTCTAATACTAACTGGAATTTTGGTGTCTAGTCCTGTACTATCAATTGCTGCCGTAAATTGAATGCTATTTTGTTGAAAGTTATAGATTCCATTATTTCTAAAAAGTGTGATAAGGCGTTCACGTTCTTGCTCAAACCTCTTGATTTCAAAAGCCCCCCCCATTTTAATTAGCCCCTCATTTTCATGTGCATTATAGATTGAGTCAAGCACTGCAGATTTTATTAAGGTTGTAATTGAGTCTATTCGGTAACTATTATTTGTAAAAATCTGATATTTAAGCGTTACTTTATTTTTATGGCTGCGAATGGTGTCTGAAAGCACTTCAATATTAAAATACCCAAGATTCTTATAGTATTGAGTAATTCTTTTTTTAGAGGTTTTTATTCCTATACTATCAATAATTGCAGTGGCTTCACCATTTTTTAAAAGCCAATCATTAAATTTAATTCCATATTTTTCAATTGCTCCAATTTGTTTTTTTGAAATCCACTTTTCAAGATATTTTCTTCTTTTTTCTTTCTTTTTAAGCCATGTTTGAAATTTTAAAGCAGGCTCGGGATGTGCAGCTTCAAAAAGAATTTTCCTTAATGGAATCCCTAAAAACTTTTTATTGGGTGAGGTGGTAATAATAAAATTAACAGGGCTCTTTTTTAAAAGCACCTTATTTTCATAAATTTCTGTCTTTCCAATTTCCGTTATCTGAGTTCTTAACACTCTTGTACCAGAACATCCCAATATTACAAGGGTCAATAGGGATATAATTATTAGTTTTGTTAAGAATTGATACACACAATTGTATTTACCTCAAAAATAAGTCATTTTTATGGTCAGTAATAATCAACGTAAACAAATCCTCCAATTAAAACAAAAAAAACACAGATTAGTGTCTGGCCTTTTTGTAGCTGAGGGTGAAAAAGTAGTAGAAGAGTTTCTTAACGCTTCTTGGGAATGTGTTCTTTTATTTTCTATCAATGCTCATTTTCATCCTAAAGCGGTTAATATAAATGTCATTGTTATGAAGCAAATCACCCATTTTAAATCGCCAAGCCCTATTTTGGGGGTGTTTAAGTTTCCAAATTCTACAGAAGCATCACAATCTGATATTACAATTGCAGTGGACGGTATACGTGATCCTGGAAATTTAGGAACTCTTATTCGTTTGTGCGATTGGTTTGGACTTTCAGAGCTTATTTGCAGTAACACAACTGTAGATTGCTATAACTCAAAAGTGGTTCAAGCTTCTATGGGATCAATTACACGGGTACAATGTCGTTATGAAGAAGATTTAGGTGCTACATTAGAACAACTTAAAAAACCTATTTATGGGGCAGATTTAGATGGAAAATCATTATATATCTCCACTTTTCCTAAGCAAGCAACTTTTGTTTTTGGTAGTGAATCTCATGGTATTTCAGCAGAATTAAATAAAAAAATAGATCATAAAATCTTGATTCCAAATTTCAGAAAAGGAAGAGGTGCAGAGAGTTTAAATGTTGCAACTGCTAGCGCAATTTTTTTAAGTGAAATTTTTAGAGGTAGGTAATTACTCAAAAGTTATAATTACTGCAATCCCACGACTAAACATATTTTTTATTCTTCCGGTCCAAGGACTTGCAGGATCTGTATCCGGAATCAATTCATTTTGGAATGAAAAGACCCCTCGTAGGGAAGGTGAAAATTTAAAATAGTATAAATAAAAATCAAACCCAAAGCCAAGCTCATAGTTCAAGTTTTGAGAAGTAGCCCTAAAAACATTACTCGCGTTATCATCTCTATTTTTTTGATTACTGGAAAGGTTAAAATCTGTTGAAATTCCAGCCATAACAAAAGTTCTAATATTATTAATTCTTTTTGTGCTTACTTTAATAAGTAAGGGTAAGTGAATGTAGGTAGACTTGAGTTCTCTTTTTTGGTCTGAATCTTTGGTGAATTCTGTAAACGAAGGATAATCTAACTCCCGACTACTATAATAGAGCCCTGGTTCAAACCGTAAGTTAAAATAAGTGTTAATACGCATATCTCCTATAAGTCCCACAACGAAACCTGTTTTTGAAATAACAGCAATATCTTTATGATTAAACTCTTTATAGTAATTATCTGTATATTCAAACTTAAAATCATATTGGTTAAATCCAAAAAAATAGCCATAATGAACGGTTTTTTTATCAAAATTTGGGATATTAATAATTCTCTCTTTAACCGTTGGATATTGAGAATAAACTTTTGCTGAAACAGAAAGGCAGATCAGAAAGGCAATTAGTAAATGTCTGTTATGCTTTTTTAGCAAAATAAATGGAAGCTATCCCTAAGGTTTGTGGCTTATCTTCTACCTCTATAAACCCATTTTTACGTAAAATATTGTTGAAGGCTTCACCATAAGGAAATACAGCTGCAGAGTCAGATAAGTATTTATACGCACTTTTATTTTCCGAAAAAAGCTTCCCTATAAAAGGCATAATAATTTGAGTGTATACGGAATAAAAAGCCTTCAATAAAATGTTTTTTGGGACTGCTGTTTCCAAAATAACTAAGGTGCCCTTGGGTTTTAGTACTCTAAAAATTTCTAATAACCCTTTATCTAAATTTTCAAAATTACGAACACCAAAGGCAACGGTAACCGCATCAAAACTTTGATCATCGAAGTGAAGTTCCTCAGAATCACCCAACTGCATGTCAATTCTGTGAGTTAAATTAAGCTCTATTACTTTTTCTTTTCCAATTTCCAGCATTCCAGGAGAAATATCAAGACCTATAATTTGACTAGCATTTAATTTAGCTAGTGCAATTACCAAATCACCAGTTCCAGTAGCTATATCTAAAATAGCATTGGGGGCTTCTTTTCTTAAGAGGTTCACAACTCTTTTACGCCAAGCAATATCTACCCCAAGTGTGATTATTCTGTTAAGTAAATCATAGCTTTTGGAAATCCCATCAAACATATGGGTAACCTGTTTTTTTTTGGTTTCTGGATTATTTTGATCCGGTTTGATATTTTTATTCATATTGTAGGATTAAAGGTACTAATTTGAAAAGGATGTTGCTTTGAGTTTTATGCTTCAGAAACTAATATTTGTATATTTGAAGTGTATTTCGATACATACTTATGAAAATAATTATTGCAGGTGGTGGCGAGGTAGGGTTTCATTTAGCCAAACTCCTTTCTTTTGAATCTTTGGATATCACTTTAATTGATACCGACAAAGATCGTTTGAATTATGCTGAATCTCATTTAGATATCCGTGGGATACGTGGAAATGCTATGTCTCTAGCCATTATGGAAGAGTCCCAAGTGGCTAATTCAGATCTATTTATAGCTGTAACTTCTGAAGAAGCTGTTAATATTACGGTATGTGCTTTAGCCAAGCAATTAGGAAGTAAGAAAACAATTGCAAGAATATCGAATATCGAATATATAAAAGCTAAAGACACCATTAGCTTTAAAGATATTGGGGTAGATGAATTAATTTCACCCGAGGAATTAGCAGCCATTGAAATTCAACAATTATTGGATCAATCTGCATTTTCAAATAGCTATGGCTTTGAAAACGGTGCTTTAACACTTATTGGAACTAGCTTAGGAAATGACGTCCCTTTTGTAGGTAAAAGCGTAAAAGAAGCTGCATCAATTTTTCCAGATGTACACTTTATGCCCATTGCAATTCAGCGAAAAGGAACTCAATATACTTTGATTCCTAGGGGAGACACCTGTTTTGAGGCAGGTGACACTGTTTTTTTTATTACTCTACAAGAAGGGGTAGAGGAGCTATACAAATTAACGGGGAAGACAAAAGCCTCTATAAAAAATGTAATGATTTTAGGGGGAGGTCGTATTGGATATAATACCGCACGTGAATTGTGTGAAAAGAAGTTTAATGTGACTATTATTGAAAAAAATAAGAAAAAAGCTTTTGAAATGGCCGATTTACTTCCTAATGCCTTAGTTATAAACGCAGACGGTAGGAATGCTGAATTGCTTGAAGAGGAAGATCTTTCATCTATGGATGCTTTTATTTCGGTTACCGAAAATTCCGAAACAAATATTATGTCATGCCTAATGGCACATACTAAAAATGTTAAGAAAACAATTGCTTTAGTAGAGAACATGGATTATTTTCAACTTTCTCATTCCATTGGAATTGACACCCTTATTAATAAAAAATTATTGACAGCAAATACTATTTTTAGGTACATAAGAAGGGGAGAGGTAGTAGACATGACTACACTTAATAATCTAAATGCAGAAATTTTGGAATTTGTAGTTAATGCAAATTCTAAAGTAACAAATTATAAGATTAAAGATCTTGACTTTCCTAGAACAGCTATAATTGGTGGTGTAATCAAAGACGGTGAAGGAATCATCGCACTTGGAGATTATACTATTTGTGCAGGTGACCGAATTGTAGTGTGTTGTTTACCTCGATCTATTAAGCGAATCGAAAGTTTATTTTTATAAGACTCCATGCATAGTCTCAACTATAAGATCGTTGTTTTTTTAATGGGGATTCTATTGATATTCAATGGAGGTCTTATGCTTTTTTCTGCACTTACTAGTTTTATGTATTCTGATGGTGTAACTTTTGAATTAACACTTTCTGCCTTTTTAGTGCTTTCTATGGGTTCTATAATGATGTTATTTGGAAGACAACATAACAAACAGATTCAAAAAAGAGAGGGCTACCTAATTGTAAGTTTAGGCTGGATTTTGATGTCTCTCACAGGTACCCTACCTTATTTATTGACGGATGCTATTCCAGATTTTACTGCTAGTTTTTTTGAAACAATGTCTGGCTATACTACCACAGGAGCTTCAATTCTAAATGATATAGAAATGATACCTAAAGGTGTTTTATTTTGGCGTAGCACAACTCATTGGATTGGAGGCATGGGAATAATTGTCTTAGCCATTGCAATTTTCCCTTTTTTAGGAATTGGCGGCACACAGCTTTTTACCGCTGAAGCACCAGGACCTGGAGGTGACAAACTTCACCCTAGAATTACAGATACTGCAAAACGTTTATGGTTAATTTATGTGGTCTATACCTTTTTAGAAACATTTTTATTATATGTTGCTGGAATGTCTTTTTTCGATGCTATTAATCATGCAATGAGTACAGTGTCTACTGGAGGTTTTTCAACAAAAAATGAAAGCATAGCATTTTGGAATGATCAGCCTTTAATACAATATATCATCATCTTTTTCATGTTTTTAGCAGGGATGAATTTTGTGTTAAGTTATTTTGCATTCACAAATAAATTTAAAAAAATAATAAGGGACGAAGAGTTTAAGATATATTCCATTTTTATTATAATTTTCTCAATTCTAGTTGCTGCCATTATTCTCTATGAACGAGGACTTTTTGGCGCGCATGGTATCTCTACTTTTAGTCATGTAGAATCTATTGTTCGTACAGCGTTATTTCAAGTTGTATCTATTATTACAACAACGGGTTTTGTCTCTAATGACTTTACGCTTTGGACTCCGTTTTTAACCATTGTATTTTTTGGATTAATGTTCCTTGGTGGATCATCAGGTTCTACAGCTGGTGGGGTGAAAGTAGTCCGACATATGTTAATGATTAAAAGTGGATTTTTAGAGTTTAAACGCGCTCTTCATCCCAATGCAATTATTCAGGCCCGTTATAATAAAAAAATAGTGAGTGATACGATTTCATATAATATACTGGGCTTTTTCATTTTATATATGATTAGCTTTATTATTGGCGCTTTAGGTTTTGGTGCTTTAAGTTTAGACTTTGAATCTTCAATTGGATTAGCAGCCTCATCTTTAGGAAATGTAGGTCCTGCTTTAGGTGCTTTTGGTCCTAGTCAAAATTATTCTGCACTTCCTCCTGTGGGGCAGTTATGGTCAAGTTTTTTAATGTTATTAGGAAGGCTAGAACTCTTTACAGTATTAATATTATTTACACCTTTCTTCTGGAAAAAGCATTAGTAACCATATTTTTTATTCCATCTACTTTTTAGAAAATCACGAATATTTTTTTCTTTCAGATTGTTCCCCGGCTTGTAAAGCGTAGTACCTTTAATTTCTTCCGGCAAAAACTCTTGCGCTATAAATTGATTTTCAAAATCATGCGCATTTTTATATTCTTCTCCATATCCAAGTTCTTTCATGAGTTTTGTAGGAGCATTTCTTAAATGGAGTGGTACAGGTAGATTTCCTGTTTTCCTCACTTTTTCCTGCGCGTTATTGATGGCTTTATAAGCGGCATTACTTTTTGGTGAGGTTGCTAAGTAGAGAGCACATTCACTAAGTAAAATTCTGCCTTCAGGATATCCTAGACTATTAACTGCCTGAAAGGTGCTATTTGCCAGTACCAAGGCTGTTGGATTTGCAATACCAATGTCTTCTGCAGCAAGGATTAGTAATCTCCTTGCTATAAAACTAATATCTTCTCCAGCTTCAATCATTCTTGCGAGCCAGTAAATAGCTCCATTTGGATCACTTCCTCTAATAGACTTTATAAAAGCAGAGACAATGTCATAATGAAAGTCGCCATTTTTATCAAACAAAACACTACTAGTTTGTGCTGTTTTAAATACAATGTCATTCGTAATTTTTAACTTTTCATTGCCATTTGCTTGTATTACTAATTCTAAAAGTGAAAGTAATTTACGTGCATCTCCTCCGGAAAGTTCAATGAGGGCTTCTGATTCTTTTAATTTTATATTTTGTTCTTTTAAGAACGTATCTTGTTTTAACGCAAGTGTTAAAATATTTTCTAAATCTTTTTTATCCAATGGGTTTAGAATGTAGACTTGGCACCTAGACAACAGTGCATTTATTACTTCAAAACTTGGATTTTCTGTAGTAGCACCAATAAGGGTAATAATTCCTTTTTCAACAGCATTCAGCAATGAATCTTGTTGGGACTTACTAAACCTATGAATTTCATCAATAAATAAAATTGGGCTTTTTCCAGAAAACAGCCCCCCAGAGTGTTCTGCTTTATGAATAATCTCACGTATCTCTTTTACCCCTGCATTTATTGCAGATAATTGATAGAACGGACGATCTTTTTTAAGGGCTAATAATTGGGCAAGTGTTGTTTTTCCTGTCCCTGGCGGCCCCCAAAAGATTAATGAAGGAAAAACACCATTGGTAATCATTTGAGTTAAACTTCCTTGTGCACCCACTAAGTGGTCTTGACCGAAGTAATCGGCTAAAGATTTTGGTCGCATGCGCTCAGCTAAAGGAGTATTCATGCTATAAATATAAGTTTTTTGACGAGTCTAAGAGCGTTGTCGGATTGTTTCATAAAATACAACCGCACAAGCTACAGATACATTTAGTGAATCAATACCTTCTGCCATTGGGAGCTTTGCTTTTTGGTCTAAAATTTTCAATATTCCACCAGAAATACCAATGTCTTCTGAGCCAAAAACAAGTGCAATAGGCCCTTTTAATTCACTTTCATACACTGTAGTTGTCGCTTTTTCAGTTATTCCTAAGGTAGGAATATCATGTGCTTTTAGATAGTAAACGACATCTTTTAGATGTTGTACTTTGGAAAGGGGTACTTTAAAGGCCCCTCCTGCTGAAGTTTTAACCACATCGCCGTTTAAAGGAGCGCTTCCTGATATTGGAATAAATATAGCATCCACTCCTGTAGCTGCTGCAGAACGAAGAATCGCACCAAAATTACGCGTATCTGTTATCCCATCGAGTAGTACAAAAACAGGATTTTTTTTTAATTCTATTATTTTTTCTATTAAAGGTTCCATTTCATGAGTAGCTAATGCTGCAATTCTAGCTACTGCCCCTTGATGATTTTTGTCTGAAAAACGATTTAAGCGCTCTACTGGTACAAAACTAAAAGCAATGTTATTGGAACGTAATACATGAAGTAATTCTTCAAACAACTTACTCTGTGTGCCTTTTAATAGCCATACACGATCAATCGGCTTTCCGGACTGAATTGCCTCTAAAATTGCTCTTAATCCAAATATTGTTACTGTTTCCATTGTTCAAAACTAATTTAAAAATTTAGACAATAGTACTTATACCATACATCTTTTAAAATCCAGTTTCATTTAAAAATAACAAAAAAAAAGGGAGACTTTAATGTCTCCCTTTTTTAATAAACATTGGGGTATTATTTATTGGCAAATACTTAAATTTTTTGATCCAGCTGAAACCACACTTTGAAGTAAAGCAGTCTGCTCATTAGCTCCGTCAAGATCAGTATAAACAATACTAAAACTACATTCACCATTATAAGTATCATCTGACCATGAAAATTCCATAGTAGAAGCACCTGCAGGAATCGTTAAAGTAGAATAACCACTTGAATTATTCCCTGTGTATGGTTCTAATCCTAGTGAAGCAGCTACTGCTCCATTATCGGGAATACCATATTTAGTGACAACTCCGTCAACAGTAGCATTTACACTACCTCCTTGCCATCCATCCCCATAACTATCAGCCATGTTGAATGTGTAGATTCCAGGTACAGCAGCTAAAGGAATACACTTTATTATTTTAGCATATTTATAGGGCGATTTAAAGTAAGATCCAGTCATTGATGCAGTTGCATCATCAGAGCTAAAAGATCTACTATCTGTAAGGTTTAATTTTAGACGAATATTTACAGCATCTCCACCGGTATATTGACTACTAGATAAACCAAGTGTAGTCATTGCTTC
>JBKEHX010000042.1:0-11523 GCA_046711205.1 Flavobacteriaceae bacterium | reverse complement strand
AATTGCTTCTGTATGTCCTGTTTTTTCAGAAGACACTTCTCTATAGGCTGGGTTTTTAATAAAACCATCTATATAACCAGGGATTACTGATGTAACACCTTTTATACGTTGAAAAACAGCTTCAGTACACCAAAAACATCCACCCGCTAAATATATAGTTTTGATCAATATTTCGTACAAATAGTTAAACAAATATAGTAATTGCTATAAAATATCACTCCTTAAAAATGTATAATATTTGTTATTTTGTCAAATAATTTATAGAGGTGATACCCTTATATTAGCATCTCATCATCTTATGGAAAAACTACTAAAAAGAAGTACTTTAGACGTAACTATGAAACACCTGCTTAAAGCACAACACATCAGCAAAAATTACGGCGAATTAAATGTCTTAACTGATGTTGATTTAACATTAGGAAACGCTGAAATCATAACTATTGTAGGGCCCTCTGGTGCTGGAAAGACTACCCTTCTGCATATTCTTGGAACTTTAGACCGCCCCACCAAAAACGAAATGACTACGATTATCCTAGAAGGCACAGACACCACCTTATTAACAGATAAAGCCTTGGCAGAATTCAGAAATCAGCATATGGGATTCATTTTTCAATTCCATGAATTACTTCCTGAATTTACAGCACTTGAAAATGTATGCCTACCCGGATGGTTAGGCGGTAATTTTTCAAAAGAAATGACCAAAAAGGCCTTAAGCATCTTAAAACGCTTGGGCCTTGAAGAGCGCGCTTCACATAAACCCGCCGCTCTTTCTGGTGGAGAACAACAGCGTGTTGCCATTGCCCGAGCACTTATTAATGATCCTGAAATTATTTTTGCCGATGAACCAACAGGAAACTTAGATTCTGAAAACGCAGACCGCCTACACGATTTATTCTTTGAATTAAGAGATGAGCTAGGCTGTAGTTTTGTGATCGTAACCCACAATAAAGAGCTTGCAAAGCGTTCCGACAGGACCATTAACTTAAAAGATGGTAAAATACAATCGTGAATAAAAAAGAATTAAAGTCCTTTTTAGATGACAAAGCAAATGAGTTTGAACATCCTAAGTTCCTTCAACAGGATCCTATTCAAATTCCACATCAGTTTCAAAAAAAGGAAGATATTGAAATTTCAGCCTTTTTAATTGCTACAATTGCCTGGGGAAATCGAGTTAGTATCATTAGAAGTGGAAATAGAATGATGGAGTTTATGGGAAATGACCCTTATTCTTTTATTTTAAACTACCAAGAGAAGGATTTAAAGCCTCTGAAGAACTTTGTACATAGAACCTTAAACGGTCTAGATTTATGTTACTTCATAAAAGCACTTCATTCAATTTATACCCAGCATGGTGGCTTAGAATCAGCCTTTAGTAAAATTCCTGATGCTAGATACATGTATGAAAATATTCATGAATTCAAAAAAATATTTTTTTCCTTGCCACATGAAAAGAGAACCCAAAAGCATGTGTCAGATCCACTGAATGGATCTGCTGCTAAACGTTTGAATATGTATTTACGTTGGATGGTTCGCCGGTCAAATAAAGGTGTTGACTTTGGAATATGGAAAACGCTAAATACTGCTCAGCTTTCGTGTCCTTTAGATGTTCATAGCGGTAATGTAGCGAGAAGCCTAGGTTTGTTAAAACGCAAACAAAATGATTTTAAAGCCCTATTAGAACTCGATACCGCCCTGCGAAAATTTGATCCTCTTGATCCCATTAAGTATGATTTTGCACTTTTTGGCTTAGGTGTTTTTGAAGGTTTTAAATAGATTTAACTCGTTTTCTAAACAATTAGAAAGCTCATCTCAGAAACCTACCTTTAGCTTAATTGTTTTTAAAAATGATTACTAAATTTTTAAAATAAATTGGCCCTGGACCCTTTATTTCTGCTGCATTCATAGGCCCTGGGACCATTACACTTTGTACACTAGTCGGTGCAAAGTATGGGCTATACTGGTTTCTATTATTGCTTCGATCATTCTTCAGGGAAAGGCTTTTAAATTAGGAGTTATTGGACAAAAAAGCATAACCCAAGTAATTAAAGATGAAGTAAAAACACCTTGGCTTAGGTTTGGAGTATTACTGCTAATATTCTTTGCCATTATGATTGGAAATACTGCTTATGAAGCAGGAAACATAAGTGGAGCTGTTCTTAGCTTAGAAACTGTTTTTGGTAAACAACATCTAACTTTCAATAGGGTATCAATTAATCTATTTCCACTTTTAATCGATCTTTTAGCTGGAGGTTTGTTATGGATTGAAAAGTATAAGATAATTGAACTTAGTTTAATTGTAATGGCGATGTTAATGAGTATTTCTTTTCTGATAACCGCTATAGCTATTGGCCCTTCCCTCCCATTGATCCTAAAAGGTCTTTTTAGCTTTTCAAGTCCCAAGGACAGTATGCTTAGCATTATAGGACTGGTTGGTACTACCATTGTTCCCTACAACTTATTTCTTCACACTGAATTGGTACGTAAAAAATGGACACATGTTTCACAGCTACCTTTAGCAATGAAAGATATGGTTGTTGCACTAGTTATAGGTGGTATTATTTCATTAAGCGTTATTATTACTGCTGCTTCTACCTCTACATTTCAAATTAATAATGCTGCCGATTTAGCCAAAGGACTAGAACCCATGTTTGGTTCTTTTTCTAAGTATTTCCTTTCCTTTGGTCTATTTGCAGCTGGCATAACAAGTGCGGTTACTACCCCACTAGCTGCTGCCTATGTGGTTTGTGGTTGTATACTAACCTAAAGTCTGCTCGTTTTAAAACCGCCTGGGGTATCGTTCTTCTCTTTGGAGTATTGTTTGCTGCAACTGGTTTAAAATTGATGGCCATCATTCAATTTGCACAAATTACCAATGGGGTATTACTTCCTATAATTGCAAGAATACTTCTTTGGATAATGAATAAAACATCCGTCCTTGGAATCCTTAAAAAAAATATTACCCAAAATATTTTAGGCTTTATTATTTTAATTATTGCATTTTTATTAAGTGCACGCACTTTATGGTTTTTTTATTTAAATTTATAAAGAATGGATAGAGGTTTTCATATCAATGCTGATGTAGGAGAGGGCTTTGGGATTGAAGCTGAAATTATACCTTTAATAGATTCCTGTAATATTGCTTGTGGAGGACATGCAGGAACTGAAGAAGAAATCATTAATACAAGTATACTCGCCCAAAAACACAGTGTAAAAATTGGGGCACATCCCTCCTATCCTGATCGTATGAATTTCGGAAGAATTTCATTAAATATTAGACCTGACGAACTTTATGAAAGTTTAAAAAAACAATTAAAAGTACTCCTGAATAATATTCCATCTAGTTTAAATCACGTAAAAGCTCATGGTGCTTTATACCTAGATACAGCAAACAGACCTGAAATTGCAACACTATTTATACAGACGATCCTTGAGCTATGTCCCTATGCTATAATAGTGACTCTACCCAACAGTATTTTAGAGAAAATGGCACAAAAAAATGGCATAAAAACATGGCGTGAGGCTTATATCGATAGAAGGTATCATGACAATGGACAGTTAGTATAACGCCTAAGTCCTAGTGTTGTACTTTCAACTACTGCAGATTTATACACACAATTCAATAACTTGGTTAAGCATCAAAAAGTCAAAACACTTGAAGGTACGCATATTTCATTAAAAGCAGACGCCTTATGTGTTCATGGTGACCATTCAAATGCAGTTAAAAATATAAAGGAACTATTAGAATGTTTTAAGCAACTCAATAGCATCTAATAACTCAAAAAAGATCTTTATTAAGAATTTTTAAATGTAACGAAGCAGCTCTTTTAGTTGAATGGAAAGAAGCTCCTGGATCTAAACTTCTAAATTAACTTTTGTTATTTAATAATTTGTTAATTATAGAGTTAGATTATATATTACAAATTACGATGGGCTACAATTCTTTGTTGCTTCAATTTAAAAACTCATAAAAAATAACGCTCATTTTAAAGAAAAGATTCTGACACTTTATTCCCAGCTTGACAAAGAAAAAATATTCTCTAAATCAACACATTGGAAGATTACCGTTTGTTATGAGCCAGAATATGCTTTAGACTTACTTTCGATTTCAGAAAATTTAAAACTAGAATAAAAACAACTAATTAATTTGCACACAAAGCCTGTTTATCAAATATATTTTACTGGCTTTTTACCAGGATTTATTTATCTATAAGGGCTAGATCCAATTTTATATTACCCGCGTAAAAAATCACTTTTAATAAACGTCCCTAAAGGTGCTATTGGTATTGGCGGAAAACAAACTGGTATTTATCCCAATGAAAGTCGCGGTGATTGGCATCTAATTGGAACAACTCCTATTTTGATGTTTGACTCTACTAATAAACAGCTCTGTTTTACTGAATCAGGAAACACCCTTTCATTTCACTCCATTTCAAAGGAAGTGTTTCTTATAATTCAGGAAAATGCAAACCCCTCCAGTACCTAAAAAGAGAATACAATGATTGAGGTTCATCAACCAGGTTTGTATACCTCCATTCAAGACAAAGGAAGGATGGGAGTGCAAAAATATGGAATTCCATATTCTGGGGCTATGGACATGGCTTCGTTTAACTGGGCCAACAAACTTTTAAATAATCTTTCAAATGCTGCAGTATTAGAAATGACGATTAAAGGTCCAAAACTTAAATTTCATGAAGAAACAGTTATCGTACTAACTGGTGCAACCATGAAAATTTCATATTAGTGAAATAAGTATTGATATGTATCGTCCTGTTTTAATTAAAGAAAATGACATTTTTCACTGTGAAAATATAGAATTAGGCTGTAGAACCTATATTGCAGTTTTAGGGGGGATTCAAACAGAAAAAATATTAGGCAGTAGAAGTCAATATAGTTCAATTACATCTCAGGAGCGCATTAATAAAAAAATGGTCCCACCCTATTAATAAAAAAAACATTTGATTTCAACAAAGGAGCCTTGCTTAAAGGGCTTGATCTTAACTTCAATGTCAAAGAATTAGAAGTATCTAAAGGCCCAGAATATGATTTATTAGATTCCGTTTCTCAACAGAATATAACAAAACAACTATTTACCATTAGCTCTCTAAACAACCGAATGGCATACCAATTAGAAGAAAAAATAGTGCATCGACTTCCGGAAATATGGACTTCGCCTGTTTTGCCCGGCACTGTTCAACTCACTCCAATTGGAACGCTCATCATACTTATGCGAGATGCACAAGTTACCGGTGGGTATCCGAGAGTACTTCAATTGAGTAATAGCGCCTTAAATATTGTCGCTCAAAAAAGAAAAAAAGACATCCTAGATTTCACCTTAAAATCATTTGATAAAAAAGTCTCTAGGACAGGGATCAAATTATTCTAAAATTGTTTCTTATTTTTGCGATGATTTATGGTTTATGAAGCTACTTCTTAAAAATGCAATACTTCTCGATGAAAAAAGTCCTTTTCATAATCAAACAAAGGATGTTTTAATTGAGAAAGGAATTCTTACTCAAATAGAGGATCATATTGAGGTTGATGTAGATAAAGTAATAAACTTAAAAAACCTTCACCTCTCTTCTGGATGGTTTGATCCCAATGTTTCGTTTGGAGAACCTGGCTATGAAGATCGAGAAACGCTTAAAAATGGACTTAAAACTGCTGCAAAAAGTGGATTCACTCATATTGTCTTAAATCCAAATACTATTCCCGTAATTGGTACACACTCCGACGTTAGCCATTTACTTAAAAGTCATAAAGATCAACCCACAGCATTACATATAAGTGCTGTTTTATCTGAGGGAGGAAAGGGAAATAAAATGGCCTCTCTTTTAGATTTACACAAAGCAGGTGCGGTTGCTTTTGGAGACTATAAAACCGCATATAACAATCCTAATTTATTACGAATTTCTTTAGATTATGCACAAAGTTTTAAAGGCCTTATTCAGGCGTATCCAATGGATAAGTCTTTAAGTAATAACGGACAAATGCATGAGGGGATTGTGAGCACAACTCTAGGCCTAAAAGGAATTCCTGTCGTTGCAGAAACTTCAATTTTAGCCAGAGACCTTCAGCTCTTAGAATATACCCAAGGTAAATTACACATCCCTTTTATTTCTTCAGCATCCAGTTTAGAACTTGTTCGTGCGGCTAAAAAGAAAGGATTAAATGTAAGCTGTGGTGTAGGAATTCCCCATTTACTCTTTACGGATGAAAATTTAATGAATTTTAACTCCAATTATAAGATATTTCCACCCCTGCGTTCTGCATCAGACCAAAGAGCCCTTAGAGAAGGATTATTGGACGGAACCATTGACATGCTGAGTTGCATGCACCAGCCTATTAACACAGAACTAAAGGACCTTGACTTTATAAGTGCACACGAAGGTAGTATTGGTTTAGAAGCAGCTTTTGGAGTATTGCAAAACCATTTCCCTTTAGAAAAAGTGATCACTTTTTTAACGCGTGGTAAAAAAAGATTTGGCATTGAAGAAGCTGGCTTTATTATTGGGACTCAAGCTGATTTTAGCCTTTTCACTCCTAAGGGTGCTGAGATTTTTACGAATGAAAACATTCACTCAACATCCAAAAACTGTATGTTTATCGGCTCCCCTTTTCAGGGGAGTGTTTATGGTTGCATTAGGGGAACAGAATTCCATTTGAATACCTTATAGTTTTTCAATGTTAAAATACAAAATACGCCCTGCAACAGGAGAATACCAAAATAAACCGGCTATTTTTTTAATTCATGGATATGGGAGTAATGCAGATGATTTATTTTTTTTTGCACCCTACCTCCCTTCCTCCCACACTATAATTGCACTTCAAGCACCTTTATCATTAGGGCTCGGGAGTTATGCATGGTATCCAATAGAGGTAGATGCAAATGGAGCGGTTACATCAGAAGTAGATGCTACCTGGAGTGCAGTGGATTTATTGATTCAAAGTATCAATCTGCTCAAAGAACGCTATAGCTTAGATCCTAAAGATTTAAGCGTTTTAGGATTCAGTCAAGGTGCTATTTTAAGCTGGGCTTTGGGTTTTCATAATCCCAATAAAATAAGACGCATTATGCCAATAAGCGGATTCCTTCACGAGAATGTAAACACTAAAAACAAACCAACTTTTATAGCCTATGCTACTCATGGCATTGAAGATGCCGTTATTCCAATTGAAAAAGCAAGAGAAAACATAGTTCCCCTAAGTCGAGAAAATCCTGATATTCATTACAAGGAATTCAATGATGGGCACACCATTTCTCAAGATAATTTTTCGGAACTTTTAAAGTGGATTGAGAAAACAAACCTATAAAGGTTCAATATAAAAAGTCACTTCTTTAAACCGAATGGTATTGTTCTCCTTGATTTTATAGGAAACTAGAGCTTGTCCTTCGTGCAGATCACTTTTAAAACCTAAAAGTATCCACTGTTTATTAATCACTTTAATGTGATCAATTAAAAAAGTCCCCTTGACTGGAATTTTAGGAAGCAATATCTTTAATTTTCCATTTGCATTATAAGCCCTAAGCGCATTAACTAGACTTTCTTCAACTATATTTGAGTCAGGATTAGTTTCGTTATTTAAGGATAATGAAAAATAAGAATTCGCTTTGCTGAAATCATTTAAGGTTTTAATAGAGTCTTTTAGCTTAAGGTTGGTTATGTTTTGTTTTTGAATTAATACATCTTGGTAGTTTAAAACCTTATTGGTATTAATTAATTGAAAAAAAAGAATAATACACACAAAAACAAAAAGATAAAAAACAATTTTAAATTTCACAAGAATTTTAATTAGAGGTTATTGTAAGTGTGTCATAGGCTAATAACACATTGCTGGGTAGTTGTTTGCTTACTTCGTCATGAAATCCCATTAGATGGCTTATATGAGTTAAATAACAACGCTTGGGATTTATTTTCTCAATGAGTACTAAAGCCTCCTCTAGGTTTAAATGATTGGGGTGTGGTTCAATTCTAAGTGCACTAAGAACCAGCGTGTCAATTTCTGATAATTTCTCAATTTCATTATCTGAGATTGTTTTAATGTC
Organism: Flavobacteriaceae bacterium; assembly: GCA_046711205.1. Lineage (GTDB taxonomy): Bacteria > Bacteroidota > Bacteroidia > Flavobacteriales > Flavobacteriaceae > MS024-2A. The sequence goes on along the minus strand of JBKEHX010000042.1, from coordinate 3,479 downwards.
TGTTAAATAGGCAAAATTATCAATTCTATACCCTAAAACAGAAAGCGTATTGTGCATCAATTGAATAGGGTGTATCGTTTTGTTTTTAAATTGAAAAGAATACTTTGGATCTACCACAGTAGCTTCTATAGATGGTGCCCCAGGATACTTGTTCACATTTGAGAAAATATAATCAAACCTACGAGATAGGTTTTCAATAACTCGCTTACTACCAAATACAGGAATCGCTCCTTGATTATAAAAATATGGACGAATATCATCAATACCCGCTGTATGATCTGCATGTTCATGGGTAAATAAAATTCCTGACAAGGTTTCACAATTTACTTTTAACATTTGTTGCCTAAAATCGGGGCCACAATCAATTACTAAATTCTCATCTTCCCAGGAAATTAGAACAGAAACGCGAAGTCTCTTGTCTTTTGGGTTTGAGCTAAGGCAAACGGGATGTTTACTCCCTATAATAGGGATTCCTTGTGAGGTTCCTGTTCCTAAAAAACGAATTTTGAGCATATAAAAAACAAAGGTAGATATTTGCTTTAAAATAAAACGGAACTTTGTATTTTTGAATGTTAAAAATATAGTTATGGCGCCAGATCTTCAAGGAGACACAGGTTTTGATAAAAAACCTTCAATCGAATCGAAAGCACTTCGAATCAATCTTAATAAATATGTATACGGAACATTTGCGGAAATTGGTGCAGGTCAGGAAGTTGCACGTCACTTTTTTAGAGTGGGTGGTGCTTCAGGCACCATTGCAAAGACGATCTCTGCATATGATAAAAATTTTAGTGACACGATTTATGGAGAAGAAGAAGATGCACGCTATGTTTCCGAAACTAGGCTTGAAAAAATGCTTTCGCATGAAATGCGCCTCCTAGAAAATAGAATTCCCAAAGAAGATCATCCTAACAAAATGTTTTTTACTTTGGCTGATACTGTAACCACTATTGACTTTGCTAAAAAATTTAAAGGCCATGGATGGATGGGAATTCGTTTTCAAACCACGCCAAACGAACCCTATAGTCAAATTTCATTTCACATCCGCTTCCATCAAGCTGAAGCAAGACTTCAACAAGAAGCAATTGGTTTTATGGGGGTAAATCTAGTGTATGGTGCTTTTTATAAAAACCATACCCCTAAAAAATTATTACGCTACCTCTATGATCATATAGATAGTGATGCCATAGAAATTGATACCATTAACTTTTCTGGACCCAGATTTAAAGAAGTTGACAATCGATTAATGAGTCTTCAGCTTATTCGAAACGATATGACAGATGCAGTAATGTTTGATCCTAATGGAAATAATATTCTTCCAGCACAAATTTTATATAAAAAAAATATCCTTGCCTTACGCGGAAGTTTTCGTCCCGTAACCAAAGTGAATATTGACATGTTTGAAAAAGCATATGAGATTTTTTCAAAAGAAAACAATGTTGATGAAGAGAAAACAGAAGTGATTTTTGAAATCACTCTCTCAAATCTTAGCGCATCTGGTGAAATTGATGAAAAAGATTTTATGGACCGCGCAAAGTTACTTTGTTCATTGGGTCATACCGTTATGATTTCTGATTTTAAGGAATACTATCGCTTGATTGATTATTTCTCTAACTACACCAAAAAGCAAGTAGGACTTGTAATGGGAGTAAATAGCTTTATTGAAATTTTTAATGAACAATACTACCAAGAATTAGGTGGAGGTATTTTAGAGGCCTTTGGAAAAATGTTTTACAATAACCTTAAGGTTTACTTATACCCTATACGAGATGAAAAGACCGGGGAAATTATAAACAGCAACAATCTAAAGCTTCACCCGCGAATGAAAGACTTTTACAAGTTCTTTAAATACAATAATAAAATAGTTGATGTTTTTGATTTTCAAGAAGAACTTCTCTCTATTTTTTCTCGTGAAATTTTAGAAAAAATTAAGAACAAAGACGAGGGCTGGGAAACTGAACTACCAAATGGTATTGCAGAAATGATACGTAATGAAAAAATGTTTGGATTTGGGGAATAAAAACTATGCTTCCATTTCTAAGATTTGTATTGCGTGCGCTTTAGTTTTTACCTTATCAATTACGCGTTCTACGACCCCATTTTCATTAAGAATAAATGTAATTCTATGAATTCCATCGTATTCTTTTCCCATATATTTTTTAGGTCCCCAAACTCCAAAAGCATCAATAATAGCTTTTTTAGTATCGGCTAAAAGAGGGAAAGGAAAATCAAATTTATCTGCAAATTTTTTCTGTTTTTGCTCTGTGTCTGCACTCACACCAAGCAAAACATATCCCGCATCTTTCAATTCTTGGTAATGATCTCTTAGGTCACATGCTTCTGCAGTACAACCAGGGGTGTCTGCTTTAGGATAAAAAAAGATTACAATTTTAGATCCCTTATAATCTTCTAAACTATGTGGATTTCCCAAATGATCGTTTACGGTAAACACAGATACTTTTTCTCCTACTTTTAATGGTTTCATAATCATATCGTTTTAGTATTTTCGAAGATAAATATTATTGATGACAAAAAAAGAAAAAGTTACTTTCGTTATCCAGACACTCGAAAAACTCTATCCAGAGATCCCCATCCCATTGAATCATATGGATCCTTATACATTATTGATAGCTGTTTTGCTGTCAGCACAAAGCACAGATGTAGGTGTAAACAAAATTACCCCACTACTCTTTAAACGTGCCAATACTCCAAAAGAAATGATAAAATTGAGTATTGAAGAGATACGCGATATCATTCGCCCAGTTGGCTTATCTCCAATGAAATCAAAAGGGATTTATGAATTGTCACATATATTATTAGATAAGCATCAGGGGTTAGTTCCCAAGGATTTAGAGGCACTAAAAAAACTTCCTGCAGTAGGACATAAAACAGCAAGTGTAGTTATGGCGCAAGCGTTTGGTGTTCCATCCTTTCCCGTAGACACCCACATACATCGTCTTATGTTCCGTTGGGGTTTTACAAAAGGAAAAAATGTAGTTCAAACTGAACGTGATGCAAAACGACTTTTTCCAGAGAATAAATGGAATGATTTACACTTACAAATTATTTGGTATGGTAGAGAATATTCACCATCAAGAGGATGGAATATTGAAAATGATATAATTACTAAAACAATTGGAAGAAAAACGATAATAAATAGACTAAAGTAGAAGTTTAGTTCTGCAAAATTTTTAACAATTCATTTTCATTCTGATGTGCAATATGAGACTTAGAAAAAGTCATAATGCGTTTCAAAACAATTTTGCGTGGTAATTCTGTTTCGAAAGAATCGGTATGGTTTTTTGGGTAATTTTTTTCCATAAACATAGTTATACATAAATAACGTTAGAATCACATTTAAATTGTTCCCTATTCTAAAATAATTTGATGATTCTGCACTAGTTTTCTTAAGTTTATGATTCCATAACGCATTCTACCTAGTGCTGTATTGATGCTTACATTAGTGTTTTTAGCGATTT
>JBKEHX010000041.1:0-11605 GCA_046711205.1 Flavobacteriaceae bacterium | reverse complement strand
AAGTCGCAGCTAAAGTAACTGAAGTTATGCTGTTGACTAATATTGCAGTAGCTGCTCAAAAACTAAATATCACTTTGGAATACGATGCTGAAAACATGAAAATCACTAATTGTGATGCCGCTAACAATTATTTCCACTACGAGTATCGCAAAGGGTGGGATTTGTAAGATTTAAAGCTATTCAAAAGTAAAATTTAGAACATCAAGAAGGCATAACCTGGTTGGGGATTTAAATATAAAATACTCAAGAGGAGATTGTTCAAATAGTAGACATAATCTCAATCATTTAATGATATAAAAAACCTGTAAAACTAATTTGTGACATTATAAATTTGAAGATAATATGCCTATGGTTTAGTTTTTAGACTTATCTAATTTTAAATTTATTGAATCAAGTAATTGAATCATTTTTTCATACTTAACTTGTTCATCAGCGTGTTGTTGATTATGTTGAAGTCTGATATTTTTTGGTGGATTTTTACTATCTCTGATGAATTCAGACGTAATTCCAAATATTGCAATAAAACCGAAAAAAAGACATCCTGCTATAAAAACAGTTGTGTTTATAGCAATAGTTGACAGGGGATCTTTTAAATAGTTTTTGAACATCATGATTTAAATTTAAAATTAAGTTAATACATTATAAAAAACCTAAATTTAAAAACCTTCCATTCAATTAATAAACCTATAATAACTTACTGAAGATGATAGGGCTATGGCTTAAAAAACTCTTCAACTGAAATCTTAAAATAATTTTGAATTTGCTTGGGGTCAAAGAAAAAACTGAATGTGTGTTTTTCTCCAAAATTTATTACCGTCAAATCTTTATCCTCAAAATAAAACTTCTTAGATTTAAATTGAACATATAGACGCGTAATTGGAAGTTCTGAAAAAGTATATTCATCATTATTACGGATGTAAACGTGTCGCAAATATTTTTTTTCTTGGTCTCTAACCAAAACTATAATATCATGATCAACTTCATTAACCATCTTTAGTGTAGCATTAGAAATGGTAAGAACATCTTCAGGAAATTTATCTGAAAATGTTTTATCTCCTGTTTTTCCTCGCTGAGAAAAAGCAAGGAAGGTATGTATAATGAAAAATAGAGTAAGGAGATTTTTCATGGATCTATTTTTTAAACGTAATTAATTAGATAGTATCCTTATCATTTCAATAAGAGTGTTTTTTTAATTTAAGGTGAGGTTAATAAAGTTAGCTAAATCTTTCATAAGAAAGTTTTTATAACTCAAATATAGCACATAAATCATCCAAAAGTTTTAAAAAAAACGTGCCAATTCCTAAATTCTATTGTCTTTCTAAAAAATAAAAAGCCCTTCTTGAAAAGATAATCAGAAGCAATGCGGCTAAAATAAAAAAGAGAAAGGCATGATTTAAATCATAAATATGGGCCATATATCCAATAAAAGGTGGGGCTATTAAAACTCCAATCGTAGAGTAGGTTCCTACAATTGATACAGCCATCCCTGGGGCATATTTCTTAGATTGTCCCGCCAATAAAAAAGCCATTGGAAAAATAGAGGATACACCAAAACCTGCAATAAAAAAACCTAGTAAAGCACTGTAGAAATAGGGAAATACTATTAAAATTCCAACCCCAAAAATAATCACAATTGCACTGATTACAAATAATTTTTCCATTCCAATACTCATGATAATTCGGTCGGTGAAAAAACGAGAAACAGTCATGGACACCATAAAAACGAGATAACTTAAGGTAAATAATTCTGCATTTACTACCTCTCTAAAATAAACACTACTCCAGTCATAAATTCCTCCTTCACAAACAGCAGCACAAAAAACCACAAAACCTGTATAGAGAATAAAATTATCTGGTTTCCCAAAACGTAATTTATTTCCGGTGGTCTCTCTATCGTTTTTCAGTAAATAAAAGAAGGCGGAAAGACTCACTAAAAAACAGATCAACCCTACAACCACCAAATGATAATGAATACCAATTTCTCGATTTATTACTAAAGTGGCGGTAATCAATCCAAAAAGACCACCCAAACTCCACAAACCATGAAAAAGACCGTTAATTTTTTTTGAATATAATTTTTGTAGCTGCAAAGCCTGAGTATTCATAGCAATGTTGATTATCCGTAAACCAAATGCAAGAAAACTAACGGATACTATTAAAAACTCCATAGAATTAGAAACACCAATACCCATCATGCCAATTACAAACAATAAGAAGCCATATAACAAAGGAAACCTACTGTCATATTTTGAGACCAACCAACTAGAAATCGGCAAGCCAATTAATGAAGCCATCGGTAAAAGAAAAAGGAAACTTCCAAGCTCAGCTTCATTCATTTCAAAAGTCTTTTTTATGGTAGGAATTCTGGAAGCCCACGAGGAAAAACAAAAGCCTGATAAGAAAAAAAAGATATTTAACGCCTTCCGATTGAGTTCCTTAGAAATCATAAATAGTTTTATTTATGTAAATATCCAATCAATTTTTATGATGAGGAAACCTTTATCAATATGTTATCAAAAAATATCTATATTTATCATTCTAACAAATGAAAAACAAATGAAAAAAAATAAACAGGACTCAAGAAGAGACTTTATTAAAAAAGGACTGGTCGCATCTTCTATTATGATTGTCCCTCGAAATGTTCTTGGTGGTCCAGGATATATAGCTCCTAGTGATCAACTTAATCTTGCCGCTATAGGTTCAGGAGGAAAAGGTGCTAGTGATATTAGTAATGCTTCTGTAAGAGGAAGAGAACGAGTCGTTGCGCTATGTGATGTTGATTTTTCAGGAAGTGCCTCGCGAACTGCTAAAAAATTCCCGAAAGCAAAACACTATGCTGATTATCGTGAAATGCTTGATAAAGAGAAAGATATTGATGCGGTAACCATCTCAACTCCTGATCATGTTCACGGACCTGCAGCAGCTTTTGCTATGCAACGTGAAAAACATGTCTATGTTCAAAAACCAATGACACACAACATCAGTGAAGCACGTATACTAACGAAAATGGCGCGTAATCAAAAAGTTGTTACTCAAATGGGAAACCAGGGCGGGTCAAATCCACTTTTAAATATAGTACAGAATTGGATTGATACCGATGCTGTAGGAGCCATTTCTGAAGTTAAAATATGGACTAATCGTCCCGTTTGGCCTCAAGGAGTTACAATGCCTAAACCTAATTCTAGCTTGAAACCAGATGCATTAAATTGGGATTTATGGCTAGGGCCTGCAAAAGAAAAACCTTACACTCCAAACATGCACCCTTTTAGCTGGCGTGGATGGTGGGATTACGGAACTGGAGCTTTAGGAGATGTTGGTTGTCACCTTATTGATATTCCTTTCCGTACCTTAGGATTAAAATATCCTACCTCTGCAGAATGTAGTGTTGGAAGTGTTTATTCTAAAATGTGGACTGCTGACTATCTTCCAGAAGGATGTCCACCGTCATCTTTAATTAGTATTAATTTTGACGCAACTGTAAAAAGTAAATCACCTATTAAAATGAGTTGGAGCGATGGTGGAATCCGCCCTCCCCACCCAGATATTATTCCTGCAAATAGTGATATTGGTGGTGCAGATAGTGCCAATGGTGTCATGATGATTGGTGAAAAAGGAATTATTACAACTAACATTAATGACAGTTCTCCTTTAATGCCAAAATTATACCGCTATGACGGTACTACAGAATTTGGCCCTGAAGTAGAAGAAATGATTGAACCAGAATATGGCCACCAACGTAAATGGGTGGACGCTTGTAAAGCTGGATTTAATAGTAAGGAACATTTGGGCCTTACCTCTTCTTTTGATTATGCTGGCCCTATGACAGAAACAGTGTTAATGGGAAATTTAGCAATTAGAAGTTTTATGCTTCGTGAGGAAAAAGAGAACGGAAACATGGATTATTATGCACGTAAAAAACTCCTTTGGGATGGAGAAAGCATGCGAATCACAAACTTAGAAGCTGCAAATCAGTTTGTAACACGTGATTACAGAGAGGGTTTTACCATGTAATTAATATGAGAATAAATCTTGAAAAAACCTTGCATTTAACCGCAGGGTTTTTTTGTTATAACTAAATGATAAAATTAAAATTTCAAGAAAAGAAGTTCTAACTACTTAATTTAGACTACTTTTGCACCCAGAATACAATTTATGACAACTTTTAAGTCCCTAGGACTCAACGCAGAACTTCTAAAAGCCGTTGAAAAGCTAGGATTCGAAACTCCAACGGAGGTTCAAGACAAGGTAATACCAATATTACTAGAACAAAAAACAGACCTCGTTGCATTAGCACAAACTGGTACTGGTAAAACCGCAGCATTTGGCTTTCCAATGCTCCAAAAAATTGATCACACCAAGCGAATTACACAAGGACTCATTCTTTCTCCTACCCGTGAATTGTGTTTACAAATCACGAACGATATGGTCGTTTATGGACAAGCAATTAAAGGAGTAAACATTGTGGCTATTTATGGAGGTGCAAACATCCAAGAACAAGCTAATAAAATAAAACGTGGTGCTCAAATTGTGGTTGCCACTCCTGGTCGTTTAAAAGACATGATCAAGAGAAGGTTAGTAGATATTAGTGCAATACAATATTGCGTGTTAGACGAAGCAGATGAAATGCTTAATATGGGTTTTTATGAAGACATAAAAGACATTCTAACGCATACACCTAACGATAAAAGTTCATGGCTATTCTCAGCAACCATGCCTCCAGAGGTAAATAAAATTGCTAAAAAATTCATGAATAACCCACAAGAGATAACTGTTGGGACTAAAAACTCGAGTGCTAAAAATATTGACCACCAATATTTTATAGTTCCAGGAAGAGAACGCTATGCTGCACTGCGTGCTGTTGTGAGTATGAATACTGATATTTTTGGAGTTGTTTTTTGTCGTACAAAAATTGAAACTCAAAAAGTAGCAGATAAATTAATTCAAGACGGCTATAAAGCAGCTGCTATTCACGGTGATTTAAGTCAAAACCAACGTGATAGTGTAATGCAATCTTTCCGAAAGAAAAGAATACAACTACTTGTTGCTACTGATGTAGCTGCTCGTGGAATTGATGTAGAGGATATTACGCACGTAATAAACTACCAACTTCCTGATGAAACAGAAGTGTATACCCACAGAAGTGGACGTACCGGTAGAGCTGGAAAAAAAGGAACGTCAATTATTTTTGTAACTAAATCTGACCGAAGAAAAATTAAGTCGATTGAAAATAAATTACAAACAAAACTTACAGAGATTCAGATGCCTTCTGCAGAGGAAGTATTTACCTCAAAAATAAACCACTGGATAGAACAGGTGAAAACTACACCAACTAAAAGCGAACTACACAAACACCTACCTATAGTAATTACTGCTTTTGAAGAGGTAACTAAAGAAACCTTAATTGAGTTAATGTTGTCTAAAGAATTTAAATCTTTTGACTTGCATCCAAAAGCATTAGAATTTAGTAGCGAAAGCAGCAACTCTGGACGTGGTTCTGATAGCCGCTCTGGTCGAGGTTCTGATAGAGGTTTTGATAGATCTGACCGTAAAATAAATGCGCCCGAAGATAAGGATCGCTTTTTTATTAATGTTGGTTCACGTGAACAGTACGAATGGACCACATTAAAAGACTTCCTGAGATCGTTCTTAAGTTTAGAACAAGATGATGTTTTCCAGGTAGAAGTAATGAAGAATTTTTCATTTTTTTCTACCCATAAAAAACACAGAGATGTTGTTTTAAAAGCCTTTGATAATCTTATAATGGACGATAAAAAGGTAAATGTTGAGCTAACTAAAAAAGGGAAAACTTTTTCGCCAAAGAAAAACTTCAGAAAGAAAAAGTTCACCTAGAATTGCAAAGTGTATACTAATGAAGGTTTCGCATCCATATATTTCGATAACTAACTAAATCACCGTGATCTTGAAGTAAAAGAGAACGGTTTTTTTTTGTGCTAACATCATAACCTGGCATCATATCTTTACCCTTTTTAGGGCTTCCAATATATTCTGTAGTCCCCATGATTTCGACTTGATTTTGCACTAAAATCCCATTTAGAAAAACGGTAAAACTCCCTGATTTTATTTCATCTCCAACTTCATTATACTTTGGCTCATTAAAAATAATATCATACACTTGCCACTCCCCTATTGGACGAAGCGCATTAACCAAAGGAATGTGTTGTTTGTAAATAGAAGAAGCTTGACCATTAGAATAGGTTCTATTGTTATAACTGTCTAGAACTTGAACCTCATACCTTCGTTGAAAAATAATACCACTATTACCCCTTCCCTGTCCTTCACCTTTAATAATAGTAGGAGATTTCCATTCTAGATGTAGCTGAATAGAGCCATGTTCTTCTTTAGTTTCAATGCTTCCAGTTCCAGGTTTAATAGTAAAAGATTTGTCTGGATTAATTTGCCATTCAACGGGTTTTCCTGAAAATTCTTGTTGCCATTTTGAAAAATTAGCCCCCTCAAAAAGGACAATAGCATCACTTGGTGCACTTTGCATATCTCCTGGCATCACAAGGCTTGGTTCTGGTTGCCAAACCTCTGTAGCTTCAGGTTTTATGTTATTTTGCGCGAAAAGCATTGACCCTAACAAAAGATAAACAAGTAAATATTTCATTGTAAAGTGATTGAATTTAAATGTTAATTTAGATGAAAAATCAATACAAGCAATCAATATAGACTCAAAATAATTAGATAAAAAAGTCGGCTATTTTTTATATATTCGGGGAAAATGGATCAGATGGAGATGGTACTTGCTTATTTTGAAACGATCCCTTCAGCACACAGAAGCTTACTTCTGATAGGAGGATTAACTCTTTTTTGGATATTAGAAGGGGGCATTCCTTTAATACATTTTAACTATAAAAAATGGAAACATGCCCTTCCAAATTTATTTTTCACCGGAACAACCATTGTTATTAATTTTCTTTTAGCCTTTCTATTACTAAATACTTCTGACTGGACCGTGAGCAGTCAATTTGGAATTCTTCATTGGTTTCCTGAACTTCCATTATGGTTAGAAGTAATTTTAGGTGTCATGCTTTTAGATTTAATTGGAGCCTATTTAGCACATTGGGTAGAACACAAAGTTAAGCCCTTATGGATGATTCATTTAGTTCACCATAGTGATCATAAAGTAGACACAACTACCGCCAACAGACACCACCCGCTGGAGAGTTTTGTACGGTTTGGTTTTACACTATTTGGTGTTTTTATTATTGGCGCTGATATAGGTATTGTAATCATGTATCAATCTCTTTCACTTGTTTTAACTCAATTTAATCATGCCAATATTAAACTTCCTAAAAAAATTGATTTGTTTATAAGTTATTTTTTAGTTTCTCCAGATATGCATAAAACACATCATCATTTTCGACTTCCTTATACGGATTCAAACTTTGGAAATATTTTTTCTGTCTGGGATCGTATTTTTGGAACTTACTTAACGTTTGATCGCGAGAAATTAATTTATGGAGTCGATGTTTTTTATGATGAAACGTCAAATGGTAAAATAGGTACATTACTTAAGCAACCCTTCCAACCCTATTCAAAACAAACATTAGCACCTGAAACTGAAGCCTAAGAAAAAATAGTTTTTAAATCTTTTATAGGATATGAAATCTGTGTTCCACTTTTCATATCTTTTAAAACAAATGTTTGTTGGCGAACTTCTTCTTCACCGATTAGGACTACTTTATGAATATTTTTCTGGTTAGCATAACCTAATTGCTTTTTTAACTTGGCTTGGGTTGGGTATAATTCGCAGGCAACGTTTTGTTGTCTAAGTATTGAAACGTAAGAATAAGAAAGGGCAGCCTCTTCTAATCCAAAATTAGCAAACAACACCTCTGTTGAAGGCAATAATTTCTCTGGAAAAAGATTCAAGGCTTCCATAACCAAATAAATTCGTTCAAAACCGAAAGAAACACCAATGCCACTCATGTTTTTTAACCCAAATGAAGACGTCAGATCATCATAGCGACCTCCTCCGCCAATAGAGCCTATTTTAACGGTTTTTGGAGGACTAACCTCTACGATCATTCCAGTGTAATAATGTAAGCCTCTTGCTAGTGTCAAATCAAAATCTAAAGTGACTGATGAAAGAGATGTCAATTCTAATTGATTTAAAATAAATTCTAATTCTTCTATTCCTTCTAAACCTTCTTGCTGTCCGGATAATATTTCCTTAAGTGAAGTTAACTTCTCTGAATTACTTCCATCTAAGGAAAGTAGTTTTTCCAATAAATGAAGTGCATGCTCAGGAAATTTCTTAGCTAGTAGTTCCTTAAACACTCCATCTTTTCCAATTTTATCTAGCTTATCTAAAGCTATTGTAAAATCAAGTAAAAGTTCTTTTACCCCAAAACTTAAAACAATACCTGCTAGAATTTTTCGATGATTGATCTTTAGTTGAATTCCCTCAATTTTCAAATCCTTAAAAGCACTGTCGTATAATGCTAAAACCTCAACCTCTTGCCATAACGAGCGATCGCCAACAATATCTGCATCACATTGATAAAATTCCTGAAATCTTCCGAGTTGAGGTCTGTCAGCACGCCACACAGGCTGAATTTGATATCGTCTAAATGGAAAAGATAATTCATTTTGGTGTTGAGCAACATACCGTGCAAATGGAACTGTTAAATCATAGCGCAAGGCTTTTTCAGAAAGTGAACGAGAAAACTTTTGAAACTGCCCAGATGCAAGTGCTTCCGTATCGGCTTTTTTTACTTTTTCTCCAGAATTTAAAATTTTAAAAACTAGACGGTCGCCTTCTTCACCATATACTCCTGTTAGGGTCTCTAAGCGTTCAAAAGATGGGGTTTCAATGGGCTGAAAGCCGAAGTATTCAAAAGTATTTTTAAGAATATTCTTTATGTAATCTCTTTTAGAAATTTCTATTGCTGAAAAATCTCGTGTTCCTTTTAATGTTACTGGTTTTATTGCCATAATTAATAATGTATAGCAAATATCTTCTATTTTATCGAATTGGAAAAATAACTTTTTAGCTGCTTAAAATATAAACCGTCCGAAAGAACTGCTCCCTTCTTTAAATAAGAATAAATAAAGTCATTACGTCTAGGTTCATATTCCCTGGAAGCTTTAAAAAGCGTTATTCTATTTGATGATAGATTTGAAAGCATCCAATTAAATCCTTCAGAAGTTGTCAAGTCATGCTTAACATTAGTTACTTTTAACACTAAAGCATCTACTGTTACTTCTTTTGTCCAAAACAAAAAAAGTTGTTTGGGTGTAATAAATTCAAGATATGAACACTGGGTTAAAATTTTCTCCCATACTAAGTCACTAAATTCATCAAGTAAAAAACTAACTGTAGTTGGTGTTTCTTTCTTAACACAATCCCATTTTTTTTTATCAATGCTATTGGTAGCAAGGAAAATAGAAAACTCTTCATGCATTTCATGAAATTGAGCCTCGGTAAGTCTGTGGTATTTCATCCCTATTTATTTGGAATAAAAAAACCCACATTTATGTGGGCTTATAAATTATTATGCTTTCGATTTGGTTTCTGGGATAATTTCAAACGGAAATTCAAAACTCACATCACGATGTAATCGAATGGTGGCTTCATATTTCCCTAAACGTTTTATTATTTTTCCTGGTAACGTAATATATTTCTTATCTAATTCTGAAGCTTTAGAACTGATTGCTTTTGCTAGGTCAACATTAGATATTGAACCAAATAATTTGTCTCCAGAACCTACTTTAGAAACTAACTTAATTTCAAGAGCTTTTATTTTCTCAGCTCTTGCATTGGCTTCGTCAATAATAGATTTTTCTTTAAACGCACGTTGCTTTAGATTTTCAGCAAGAACTTTTCGAGCAGAAACGGTAGCCATTAATGCCTTACCATTAGGGATAAGAAAGTTACGACCGTAACCATTTTTTACACTCACTATTTCATCTTTAAATCCAAGATTTTGAACGTCTTCTTTTAGTATTAATTCCATGGTGAGTATTTTTTATTTTAACATATCCGCAACATAAGGCATTAAAGCCAAATGACGCGCTCTTTTAACTGCAACAGAAACTTTTCGTTGATATTTCAAGGAAGTACCTGTTAATCTTCTTGGTAAAATTTTACCTTGCTCATTTACAAACTTGATTAAAAAATCTGGGTCTTTGTAATCGATATGTTTAATGCCTGAACGTTTGAAACGACAGTATTTTTTTTGAGAATTAGTATCAATATTTAACGGGGTTAAATATCTGATTTCACCTTCTTTTTTTCCTGAATTTTGTTCTTCTATCTTAGACATTGCTTATGCTTTTACTTTTGCTTTGTTTTTTTTTCTTCTTTTTTCGGCCCACGCTAGAGCGTGCTTATCGAGTTTTACCGTCAGGTAACGCATGATTCGTTCGTCGCGGCGAAATTCGACCTCTAAGGCCGCTACGGCCTCGTTTGGTGCTGCAAATTCAAAAAGATGATAGAAGCCACTTTTCTTATTCTCAATAGGATAAGCAAGTTTCTTAAGTCCCCAGTTTTCTTGACTCTTCATAGAGCCTTTGTAAGACTTAATAAATTCTATAAACTTTTGAACTGCTTCCTCAATCTGTGTTTCAGAGAGAACGGGATTTAAAATGAAAACAGTTTCGTATTGGTTCATATATATTAATTTTGAGCGGCAAAAATAGAGTAATAAATACAGTATACCAAATAATGACTTCTTTAAAATAAAGTTTTATTATTTACATTTAGGGTGTTAAATGTATTTTTATAATGTCCATTGCTTCCGTTTTCATTGACCCGAATCCTATTCATTGCCTTCTTTCAACTCAAATTTTAAGAAAATAAAAGATATTTAGTAAGTTTCTAAATTCTAAAATACATCTGAAGTTCAAAGTTTTCTTAAATTTATGAAGAGGTTAATTTTATTTTTTTAAATGTTAAACTTTTTTCTTGCTCAGGCTTTAATTTAAAAAAATGACCTTGTTGAGATTGTTCTCATAACTAAAAATACTGCATATCATAATCACGAAATACATCTGAATTTTTGGATTGTATTTTCCCTCCTTTTTCACTGTAACGAATTTAACATTCCATAAAAAGAATTGAAAAGATGATGTTCCCTTTGAACAGAACCCCAAAAAAAAATCATGTGAATCCTTTAGTAAATATTAATAAGGATCAACATCAAAGTTTATTCTAGTACTTCGGAAAGCGGAAATTGCCTGAAAACTCTTATGGGTTCTTTTTAAAATATTTTTTAATTCTTTTGAAGTTATATCATAATCAATCTTAACCAAGAGTTGCTTGTGATATAAATTCCTCACTCTTGCAACTGCAGGGAAGATAGGTCCTAAAATAGTCCCCTTATACGATTGTTTTACAACATTTAAAAACCAATCAGAAGACATATTAACCGTTTCAAACTGCCTGTTTTTAAAAGTAATCCGAATCATTCTATAATAGGGTGGATATTTATATTCATACCTTTCCTTTTGTTGACTTAAATATAATCCTTCAAAATCATGGGTTAAAACCTGCTTTAATGTTGGGTGATCAACTTGATAGGTTTGAATTAAAACCTGTCCTTTTTGGTCAGAACGACCTGCTCTTCCTGCTACTTGG
>JBKEHX010000040.1:0-11627 GCA_046711205.1 Flavobacteriaceae bacterium | reverse complement strand
AACCTTCGTCTCTATTGCGTATTGAAGAGCGCAATTTTTTCATGTCAGCATAAGCGATAAAACCTACATATAAATCGGTTTTGGAATAAGTGATAAAAACCTCGGTTTCATGAGTTGAAGGTTCATTATTTCCAGGTCTTATTTCATAATTTATTTTAAATTTTTCTGCGGTTGCCCATTCTGCTTCTGAAACGACTCCATCAAAAGTGGGGAGTGTTTTTTGAGCTATTACTAACATTGAAAATAAAAAGGTGAGGATAAGAAATTTATTCTGCATGTTCGAGCTTTTCTTAAAGACCTAATAAATATTCATATGTTACACTTAAAGTTATTTAATCAAGGAATTAAAGTATAAGCCCTCACTTTGGTGTATGTGATGATTTTTTTGTAATGACATTTCTTTTTATACTGCTATCAAATCTCCAGACATATTTTTTTGAGGTAAGGTAGAAACACCCATTAAAAAAGCATCTACTTGGTGTGCTGCTTCACGTCCTTCGGAAATGGCCCAAACAATTAATGACTGACCTCTTCTACAATCTCCTGCAGTAAAAACGAATGGTTTTTGTGTTTGATAATCGTTTTCACCTTTAATGTTTCCACGCTCGTCTAGTGCTAGACCAAATTGTTCTGGAACTGTTTTTTCAGGACCCGTAAAACCGAGTGCTAGAAGAGCTAAATCACAAGGCCATTCTTTTTCAGAACCTTTTTTTTCAATAAGTTGTGGACGCTCTCCTGGAATTTTTTTCCATTTAACTTCAACTGTTTTTAACCCTACAAGCTTACCAGATTTGTCTCCAACAAATTCTTTAGTCAAGATGCTCCATTCTCTATGTATACCCTCTTCATGTGAAGAGCTTGTTTTTAGCTTGAAGGGCCAGTAAGGCCATGGGTGTTCTTCTGTTCTTCCTTCTGCTGGTTTGGACATTAATTCAAAATTGGTAACACTTTTTGCACCCTGTCGGTTGGATGTTCCAATACAATCTGAACCGGTATCTCCACCTCCAATTACAATAACATCTCGATCGGTAGCAATATATTTTGCTTCACGTTCATGTTGTCCATCTACTGCTTTATTGTTGTGCGGTAAAAACTCCATTGCTTGTTCTACTCCTTTTAAGTCGGAGCCAGGAATAGGAAGGCCTCTTTTAATGGTTGCACCAGTTGCAAGTAATACTGCATCAAATTCATTTTCTAGGGTTTCTGCAGTAATGGTTTTTCCAATTTCTACATTACACTTAAAGTCAATGCCTTCTGCTTCTAAAACCTCTAAACGACGGTCAATAATATTTTTTTCCATTTTAAAATCTGGAATTCCATAGCGAAGTAATCCACCTACCTTATTGTCACGTTCGAAAACTGTCACCAAGTGTCCAGCTCTGTTTAATTGTTGAGCAGCAGCTAGTCCAGCAGGTCCAGAGCCAACAATAGCTACTGTTCTACCTGTTCTTGTTTTTGGGGGTTGTGGTTTAATCCACCCTTCTGCAAAACCACGCTCTACAATGTATTTTTCGATTAATTCAATAGAAACAGGGGGGTTCACAATTCCCAATACACAAGACTCTTCACAGGGTGCAGGGCATAATCTTCCTGTAAATTCAGGGAAGTTGTTGGTGCTATGTAAGATGGTTAAGGCTCGTTGCCATTCATTTTTGTATACGGCATCGTTAAAGTCAGGAATTAGATTCCCTAACGGACAGCCACTATGACAAAATGGAACTCCGCAGTCCATACAACGTGCTGCTTGATCTTGTAATTCTTCTGTTTTTGGTGCAACCGTAAATTCTTTATAGTTTTTGATGCGTTCTTTTGGATCAATTACCGACTCCTTGAGACGGTCAAATTCGATAAAACCTTTAATTTTTCCCATGATTTAATTTTTTTTTTCAGTTTCCTGATCTGCTATCATTTCCAAAGCACGTTTATAATCTGTTGGCATTACTTTAATGAACTTTTTACTTGATTCTGGCCAGTCCTCTAGAATTGACTTTGCCTTAGGGCTTTTAGTATAGTCAAGATGGTTTTGTAATAACACTTGAAGTGTTTCATGATCGCTTTCTTGGAGGTCTTCTAATTCAACCATTTCTAGATTAAATTTTTTCTCGTAAAACTCACCATCTTCACTGAATAAATAGGCAATACCCCCACTCATACCGGCAGCAAAGTTTCTTCCAAACTCACCAAGTACCACAGCAACTCCACCAGTCATATACTCGCAGCCGTGATCTCCAATTCCTTCCACTACTGCGGTTGCTCCAGAATTTCTAACACAGAATCTTTCTCCTGCAATACCGTTTATGTAAGCTTCACCAGCAGTAGCCCCATAAAGACATACATTACCAACAATTACATTTTCATGTGGTATGAAAGTCGCTTTTTCTGGTACTTGCGCAACAAGGGTAGCTCCAGAAAGGCCTTTACCAAAGTAATCATTGGCAGTCCCTTCAATTTTCATATAAAGTCCGTGAGTGGCAAAGCCACCAAAACTTTGTCCGGCGGTTCCTTTAAATTTCAAACTCAAAGTATCTTTTGGAAGCCCATCTGCTCCATGAATTTTCGAAATTTCATTACTTAAAATAGCTCCAACCGTTCGGTTTGTGTTTTTAATTTGGTATTCTAAATGTTGCGTTTCCTTTCTGTAAAGTGCAGGATGTGCTTGTCTTAAAATATCAAAATCAAGAACATTTTCTAAACCGTGATCTTGTTCTTTTGTGTTTCGTTCATGAACCGAACTAGGCACTTTGGGTTTGTAAAGGATTTTAGAAAGATCAATGCCTTGAGCCTTGTAATGAAGAAGTGCTTTTTTCATATTAATTTTTTGTGATTGTCCCACCATTTCATCAATGGTTCTAAATCCAAGTTCTGCCATAATCTCGCGTAACTCTTCTGCAATAAAATACATGTAGTTGATAACGTGTTCAGGCTTCCCTTTAAAGTTTTTACGTAGCTCTGGATCTTGAGTTGCAATTCCAACTGGACAGGTATTTAAATGGCATGCACGCATCATAATACAGCCAGAAGCAATAAGAGGTGCTGTAGAAAATCCAAATTCTTCAGCACCTAAAAGACATGCAATTGCAACATCACGACCAGTTTTCATTTGACCATCACATTCTAATACAATACGACTCCTAAGGTCATTCATTACCAAGGTTTGTTGTGCTTCTGCAATTCCAAGTTCCCAAGGAAGTCCAGCATGTTTTAGCGAGGTTAGAGGTGATGCTCCTGTTCCTCCGTCATAACCAGAAATTAATATAACATCTGCTTTTGCTTTGGCAACACCAGCAGCAATAGTTCCAACTCCAACTTCAGAAACCAATTTAACATTAATTCTTGCATCTCGGTTGGCATTCTTAAGGTCATAAATTAATTGGGCTAAATCTTCAATAGAGTAAATATCGTGGTGTGGTGGCGGCGAAATTAGCCCCACGTAAGGGGTTGAATTTCTGATTGAGGCAATGTATGGATTAACCTTAGGGCCCGGAAGTTGCCCTCCTTCTCCTGGTTTGGCACCTTGTGCCATTTTAATCTGAATTTCTTTAGCAGAACTCAAGTAATGACTGGACACCCCAAAACGACCAGAGGCCACCTGCTTTATGGCTGAATTTCTCCAGTTCCCGTCTTTGTCTGGTTGGAAACGACGTTTGTCTTCTCCTCCTTCTCCAGAATTACTTTTCCCTCCAATACGGTTCATCGCAATGGCCAGGTTTTCATGTGCTTCTTGGCTTATTGACCCCAAAGACATGGCCCCTGTTTTGAAACGCTTTACAATTTCTGTCCACGGTTCTACTTGATCAATTGGAATTGGGTCAAAACTTGAAAATTCAAAGAGCCCTCTTAGGGTCATTAGCTTTTCGTTTTGCTCGTTAATCATTTTAGCGAAAGCTGCATAACTTTCAGGCTTGTTTTGACGAACCGCTTGTTGTAAGCTGGCAATAGATGACGGATTGACAACATGCTCTTCTCCATCTCTTCTCCAACGGTAATCGCCTCCTATTTCTAATGGAAGTCCAAGATTGGATTCATGGATGTATGCTTTTGTGTGGCGGGCATTAATTTCTTTTTCAATTTCGTAGAGGCCAATCCCTTCAATTCGTGTGGCTGTATTTACAAAGAAACGATCAATTAGTTTTTGTGAAAGTCCAAGAGCTTCAAAAATCTGTGCCCCCCTGTAGGAGTGTAGCGTAGAAATTCCAATTTTATTCATCACCTTAACAATTCCCTTTGCAATGGCTTTGTTGAAGTTTTCAATACCCACTTCTGCCGTTACCTTAATAATTTTTTCTGTCGCTTGATGAATAATAATTTCATTAATCATATAGGGATTAATGGCGCTAGCTCCATATCCAAACAAGAGAGAGAAATGATGTGGTTCACGCGGCTCAGCAGATTCAATAATAATACCAAACTTAGTACGTTTTTTTAAGCGTTTTAATGCATGGTGTGCATGGGCCGTAGCCAATAACATTGGTATTGGGGCCATGGAAGGAGAAACCCCACGGTCTGAGAGAATGATAATGTTAGCTCCTTTTGCCAGAGCTCTTTCAAGATCCTTGATCATTACCTCCAAAGTCTCTTCTAGGCTATTTAAACGCCCACTTAATTCATAGAGTGTTGAAATGGTTACGGCTTTAAAATCGTTGTGTTCTATAAATCTAATTTTATCTAAATCTTCATTAGAAATTACAGGATTTTGAATGCTTAATTTTTTAGCATGCTGAGGAGAAACTTCAAATAAATTAAATTCACTTCCAATGGTTAAGCTTGTATCGGTTACAATTTCTTCACGAATCCCATCGAGCGGTGGATTGGTTACTTGAGCAAAAAGTTGTTTAAAATAATTGTAAAGCAATTGAGGACGTTTAGACAATACGGCCAAAGGAGTATCAACTCCCATAGAGCCCATAGCTTCTTTTCCAAGGGTACTCATTGGGGTTATGATTGTTTTTAGATCCTCTTGGGTATACCCAAAGATTCGCATACGCGTTTCAAAATCTTCTTTTTCTGTAGGAGTAACATTTCCAGTATAAGGAACCTCTTTTAAGGGCAAAATATTTTCATCCAACCATTTTTTATACGGACGTTTGGTGGTGATTTCTTTTTTGATTTCATCATCTTCAATAATACGGCCTTCATCCATGTTAACTAAAAACATTTTTCCAGGCTCAAGACGCCCATGGCGTTCAATGTTTTCTGGTGCAATGTCAAGAACACCTGTTTCTGAAGACATTACTACATAGCCATCTTTTGTTACAGAATATCGAGAAGGACGTAGTCCATTTCTGTCTAATAAAGCACCAATATATTTTCCATCTGTAAAAGGAATAGAAGCGGGGCCATCCCAAGGCTCCATGATACACGCGTTGTATTTGTAAAAAGCTTTTTTATCATCATCCATGTAGGTGTGCTTTTCCCAAGCTTCGGGGACAAGCATCATCATTACTTCTGGAAGGGATCTTCCGGTAGCAATCAATAGCTCAACCACCATATCCATAGAAGAAGAATCTGATTTACCTTTTAGTATGATGGGTAATATTTTTTTAATATCAGGCCCAAATAAATCACTTTCAAGTAATTCTTCTCTTGCTTGCATTCGGCTAAAGTTTCCTTTAAAAGTGTTGATTTCTCCGTTGTGGCACATATATCTAAACGGTTGTGCCAAATCCCAAGTAGGAAAGGTGTTTGTTGAAAAACGTTGATGCACAAGCGCCAGTCTTGTCACCACCAATGGATCTGATAAATCTTGGTAGTACCCTTTAATGTCTTCGGGTATTAAAAGCCCCTTGTAAATTAAGGTGTGGGTAGATAAACTAGGAAGATAGAAATAAGAAGCTTGTGATAGCTTAGAATTTAAAATAGTGTGCTCACTTATTTTACGAGCAATAAAAAGTTTTATGTTAAACTCGTGCTCGCTTAATTTTAGGTTTCCTCTACCTACAAAAATTTGCATAATGTGAGGTTCTGTTTGTGCCGCTATAATACCCATAACTTCGGGATTTACAGGAACTTTTCTCCAGCCTAACACTTTTAATCCCTGGTTTTTTATTTCTGTTTCAAAAACGTTTATAGAATAGCTACGTTGGTTTTCTTTTTTAGGAAGAAAGACCATTCCTACTGCATATTCATTGGCTTTTGGTAGTTCAAAATCACATTGTTTACTAAGGAAATCATGTGGGATTTCGATTAATATTCCAGCTCCGTCACCGGTTTTACCATCGGAACTTACCGCACCCCTGTGCTCTAACTTATCCAGAATATCAAGCGCTTTATGAATGATATCGTTTGTTTTTATTCCCTTTAGACTACAGATGAATCCTGCGCCACAATTGTCGTGTTCGAATTCTGGGTCGTAAAGTCCTTGTTTAGCTGGCAACATAAAATTTAAATTTTTGAAGAATATCAAAAATAAGAATCTATTTGACCTGCTTGTTTGAATACCAATGATAAATCCTTGTATTTTGTAATATCATAATTTTTGCAGTCTAAATTCACAATATTTTTAATTTTCACACCACAAACTGTAAATACTTTAATTTTCTCTTTCTTTGTTTAATGCTGAAAAGTAACAAATAGTGGGAAAAAAAAACTACAATGTAATTGGAGTAATGTCTGGAACGTCTCTAGACGGAATTGATGTTGCATTCCTTCATTTTGAAAAAAAAGAACAATGGACTTTTTCAATTCAAGAGGCTACAACCTATTCATATTCTGAAAATTGGAAACTTATTTTACAGAATTTACACCAAGCTTCTCCAGCTACTTTAGCGAAAAAAGAAATACTATACACACGACTTTTAGGTGAAACTATTCTTAAGTTTATCGATTCAAATGGTATTGAAAGTATTGATTTGGTTTCTTCTCACGGCCATACTGTTTTTCATGAGCCTGCAGTTGGAAAAACCTATCAGATAGGCAATCAAGAAGCCTTGTCAAAACAGCTGGGGAAGACAGTTGTTTGTGATTTCAGAACCCAAGACGTTTTGTTAGGCGGACAAGGCGCTCCCTTAGTTCCTATGGGAGATGTGCTGTTATTTTCTGATTATGATGCCTGCTTAAATTTGGGTGGTTTTGCTAATGGATCCATGTATCAAAACAATGAAGTATATGCTTATGATTTATGTGCCGTAAATACCGTTTTAAATTGGCTAGCTGAAAAAAAAGGAATGCCTTTTGATTCGGGTGGTGCTATTGCAAAAAAAGGGATATTAATCCATGCGCTTTTTAATGCTCTTGAAGCATTGGACTTTTATAAAACATCTCCTCCTAAATCATTAGGAATTGAATGGGTAAATGCTATTATTTTTCCTCTTTTAGCTGAATTTTACGACTATAAGTTAGAAGATATAATGCATACGTATTCAAAACACATTAGTCTTGAAATCAGCCGAAATTTCAATAAAAAGCAACGTGTTCTTGTAACAGGTGGAGGCGCTAAAAATACTTTTTTAATTTCTGCATTAAAAAACGATTGTCAGGCAACATTGATTTTTCCAGAAGACAAATTAATTGACTTTAAGGAGGCTTTAATTTTTGGTTTTTTGGGGGTGTTACGCGTTAGAAACGAAGTGAATTGTTTAGCCTCTGTAACCGGTGCATCCATGAATCACAGCTCAGGAAATGTTTTTTACCCATAAAATGATACATAGGGGAAAAGAAATCTTTATTTTTAATCTTTACATAGATTTATGGAAACTATTATAATTGTTATTTTTGTCTTTGGTTATTTAGCAATTACTTTAGAGCATAGTTTAAAGGTAGATAAGTTAATACCTGCTTTAGCAATGATGGCTTTAATGTGGGCTATTATCTCGTTAGCACACCTACCTGTTTTTGAGGTAAATGCTGAACTTAAAGAGTTGGAACCCTCTCATATTGATGAGATTTTACTCCATCATCTTGGAAAAACAGCTGAAATTATCATATTCTTATTAGGGGCAATGACTATTGTTGAGATTATTGATTATTTCAATGGTTTTTATACCATCAAAAATTTCATTAAAACTAAAAGCAAGAAAGGACTCTTGTGGATTTTTGCTATTCTAGCCTTTATTCTTTCTGCTATTATAGATAACCTTACCGCAACCATTGTTTTAATAACTATTTTACAAAAGGTAATTCATGAACGCAACACCCGATTGTGGTTTGCAGGCTTAATTATTGTTGCAGCAAACGCAGGAGGTGCTTGGTCGCCCATTGGTGATGTAACTACAACTATGTTATGGATTGGAGACAAAGTAACTGCTTTAAATTTAATTAGTTATGTTTTAGTTCCATCAATTGTTTGCTTGGTAATTCCTATTGGTATAGCGAATTTTTTACCATCCTTTCAAGGTGATATAGATTCAATTGAGGAAGATCCAAATGTAGAAATACATAAGCGTGGAGCAACTATGCTATACTTAGGACTTTCTGCCATTGTATTTGTTCCTGTCTTTAAAACATTAACACATCTGCCGCCTTATGTTGGAATGATGTTGTCACTGGCAATAGTTGCCACTTTTGCTGAAATTTTCAGTAAATCCAAAATCAATATTACTTCAATAGATGAAGAAAGTGACGCGCACCAAACCTCTAGTCCTGTTCATGGATCTCTTTCTAAAATCGAATTACCCAGTATCTTATTTTTCTTTGGGATTCTTCTTGCAGTTGCTGCCCTTGAATCTTTAGGGATGCTTTTTAATTTTGCTGAAGGCCTTAATACTGCAATACCAAATACAGATATTGTTATTGGACTTCTAGGAATTGGGTCTGCAATTATTGACAATGTTCCGTTAGTAGCCGCAAGTATGGGAATGTTCTCAATGGGTATTGACGACCCTGTATGGCATTTAATAGCATATTCTGCTGGAACCGGAGGAAGTATGTTAATTATTGGATCTGCTGCTGGAGTAGTAGCAATGGGAATGGAGAAAATCGATTTCTTTTGGTATTTAAAAAAGATAGCCTGGTTGGCTTTAGCTGGATTTATTGGAGGGTTTGTTACCTTCGTACTAATTCGAGATTATATATATTAAATTTAAAACATAAAATTTCCTAGAATAAAAACCGTTTTAAAGTAAATACCGAAAACCACCTATGATTTTATTAAACTTACAAGAAGTTTCGCCCTTACAAACTGAGAAAACTCTTTCCTTAATCGATTTGATTAAAAATGGTGGTTTGGGTGGACAACTTATTATTACGCTGTTATTCATTCTACTATTAATGGTTGTTTATATTTATTTTGAGCGTCTTTTTGCTATTCGCTCTGCAGTTAAGGTTGCACCCAATTTTATGCCTCAAATTAGAACCTTTGTTATGAATGGGAAAATTGACGGAGCAAAACAATTATGTGCAACAGAAAATGCACCTGTTTCAAGATTGGTTTCAAAAGGACTATCACGCATTGGTCGTCCTCTAGATGACATCAATAAAGCCATCGAAAACGCTGGGCGATTAGAGGTTTATCAGCTAGAGAAAAACATCAGTATTCTTGCTACAATTGCTGGAGCCGCTCCTATGTTAGGTTTTTTAGGAACCGTAATAGGAATGATTCTTTCTATTTTCGAAATTTCTAATGCAGGTGGTAATATTGACATGCAATTACTTGCAGATGGACTTTATACTGCAATGACAACTACTGTTGCAGGTTTGATTGTTGGGATTCTAGGTTACATCACCTATAATCACTTGGTGGTGAAAACCAATAAAGCAGTATATCAAATGGAAGCAACAAGTTTGGAGTTTTTGGACTTGCTTAACGAGCCCGCTTAGTATGAAATTAAGAGGAAAAAACGAGATCCGTCCAGAATTTAATATGTCATCTATGACTGACATAGTTTTTTTATTGCTAATCTTTTTTATGATTGCCTCAACACTTGCAAAACAATTGAATACAATTGACGTTAAACTTCCCAAAGCCGATGGAAAAACAGAAAACAGGAACTCAGTAGCCATTACTATTACAAATTCAAATCAATTTTATTTAGATTCAGATAAAATATCAAAGAAAAGTTTAGAAACATTATTAATTCAGGCATTATCATCGGTTAAAACACCTTCAATTGTTTTACGTACAGAAAAGAAAGTGGCAATTGATCAAGTAGTATTTGTTATGAATATTGCTAATAGAAATGGGATTAAAGTAGTCCTAGCTGTAGATTCACCTTAAAGGACTCAATGGAATTTCTCAATACTCCACATAAAAAGAAATCTGCTGGACTTACTGCAATTTTCGCATTATTATTTTTATTATTATTTTTTGTTTTGGGGCTTACTTATTATGACCCACCCATAAGTTATGGAATGGAGGTTAATTTTAGCACTCTTGAACAAGGAAGTAAAAATTTTAAGCCTCAAAAACCATTAATATCAAAGTCTTCTGTTGTTGAAAAAAAAGTTATTGAAGAAACAAAAGTAGCCCTACCTCAACCAGATAAAACACCTCTTAAAACTGCTGAAGTTCTTACAGAAAAAGAGTCGAGTGTTGCGCTTCCTAAAAAAGACGAGGTAGTTGAAAAAGATCAACCCGAAACTAAAAAACAAAAAAAAGTTACAGAAACGCCTTCCAAGAAAGAAGTTCCTAAAGTATCTGAAGCAACTAAAAATATAGTCTCAAATTTACTTAAAAGTAAAACCCAAAAAGGGAAAGTTATTGAAGGAGAAGGCGATAATGCTTTTGCAGGTAATAAAGGAAAGTTAACAGGTAATCCATATTCTTCAACTTATTACAATACAGCCGGGTTAGGTGGAATAGGTAAAGGATATGGCCTGAATGGAAGAAATTTACAATCCAATGGGAAAGTGGTACAAGAATGTAACCAAGAAGGAACAGTTGTTGTTCGAATTACCGTAAATAATAAAGGGAATGTTGTAGCTGTAGAGCCTGGAGTTAAAGGCAGTACCAATACACATCCCTGTCTTTTAGTGCCTGCAAAAAAAACAGCCTTACTTCATAAATGGTATGCAGATACCAATGCACCTGCCGAACAAGTTGGCTTTGTCGTTATTCAATTTAAATTAGGTGAATAAACTTTGACTACGTATCAAGAAACTTTAGACTGGATGTTTTCAAAACTTCCTATGTTTCAGCGAAAAGGAGCTTCAGCATATCGCCCTGGCCTAGAAGCTGTGATTGCTTTGGATGACTATTTAGGAAATCCGCATAAAAGTTTTAAATGTATTCATGTTGCAGGAACCAATGGGAAAGGTTCAACCTCGCATATGCTTGCTTCTGTTTTACAACAAGCAAGCTATAAAACAGGACTTTATACCTCACCACATCTGCTCGATTTTAGAGAGCGAATAAAGATTGATGGGCAAATAATTTCCAAAGTTGAGGTGGTTGATTTTATAAAGAAACACAAAGTTTATTTTGAACAAAAAAAGTTTTCTTTTTTTGAAATGACAGTGGGAATGGCGTTTGACTATTTTGAAAAGCAAAAAGTTGATTTTGCTATAATTGAAGTTGGATTGGGGGGGCGTTTAGATGCAACAAACATTATTAATCCTATGCTTTCTGTAATTACTAATATTGGATTGGATCACACTCAGTTTCTAGGCACAACTCGTCCTGAAATTGCAGCAGAAAAAGCAGGGATAATAAAAAAAGGAACGTCTGTAATTATAGGTGAAAAAGATCCAGAAAC
>JBKEHX010000039.1:0-11628 GCA_046711205.1 Flavobacteriaceae bacterium | reverse complement strand
CATCAAGGATTTAGTAGCAAAGGCGATCCAATGCATGAAATATGGAGTGAACGTATTGAAAATCAAGATGAATAAAGTAATCATTGTTATAAGGTAACGGCTATAATATTTTAAAATAACTAATGATAGACTTAAATTCTTTGCTGGCTTTACTTAGGCTTGAAAAAAAAGACACCCATCATTTTGTGGGTCAAAACTATAAAACTGCTTGGGGACGTGTATTTGGTGGACAAGTATTGGGACAGTCCTTACATGCTGCCTATCAATCGGTAACAGAAGACCGTAAGGTGCATTCCATGCATGGGTATTTTATTTTGGGAGGAGATATTAACATCCCTATCGATTATCATGTTGATGCCATTAGAGATGGTAAAAGTTTTACAACTAGAAGGGTTGTTGCTTTTCAAAATGGAAAAGCTATTTTCAATATGGCGGCATCTTTTCATTTAGATGAAGAGGGCGTAGATCATCAAATAACAATGCCTAATGTTTTAACACCAGAATTGTTACTTACCGATATTCAGCAAGCAGAATCACTTCAAAAATCAGATCCAATTCGATACCAACGATTAATAAAAGCGCATCCTCAAATATTTGAATTTAGACCCGTTGGAAAAGCAATTTATTTACAAAATCGAAATACGCCACCCCTCTCACATATATGGTTTAAAACTAAAGAAAAAATAAAAGCAGACATTCCTTTACAGCATCAATTATTAGCCTTTGCCTCAGATTATAGTTTGTTGTTGTCGGCAACTTTACCCCATAGAAAAGACCTTGATCACGAAAAAATGTATTACGCTAGTTTAGATCATGCCTTGTGGTTTCACAGAGATTTTAAAATTGATGATTGGTTACTTTATGCCATTGAAAGTCCAAGTGCTTCGAATGCAAGAGGATTTGCCAGAGGTAGTATTTTTGATAGAGAAGGCAGACTAATCGCATCTGTTACTCAGGAAGGGTTAATGAGAAAATATAAGTAAATATGCAGCATAAATTTCAACAATATCATATTCTATTATTCTTCCTTACAACAATTATCTCTGCGCAAGAATATGAAAAAATAAATGGGGCTTGGAATGCAGTTTTTTTTGATTATGGATTATCTGATAAACTTACTATTCGATCAGAATTTCACGTTAGAACAGTTTCTTTTTTAAACGTTTGGAATCAACAAATTTTTAGACCTTCTATTACTTATAGTCAATCTAACAATTTGAAATGGAGTGCTGGATACAGTTTTATAAAAAACTTTAATAGTGAAGTAACCGCGAGTCCAAGAGTAAGACTAGAGCATAATATATGGGAGCAGCTTATATATAATACTCCTTTAAAAAAGGGAATAATTAGTTCTCGTTTACGATTAGAACATCGTTTTCAAGAGGTCCTACCGCTTAAAGAAAATCTCTCACTTAGAGATTTTAATTTCTCCAGCCGAATAAGATACCGTTTTACATGCCAACGTTTGTTATCTCCAGTTGACGCAAAAATTCCAGTTAGTCTTGTAATTTTTGATGAGGTATTTGTATTTATGAATCCTAAAGGAATTCCTTTTAAGTTTAATCAAAATTGGACCTTCTTTGGATTTAAAATACAGCTGAATAAAAAATTGATGCTATCAACCGGTTTTCAAAAAATAACCTTTAAAATAAGTGAAAACAACTACTTTAAAAACAGACTTTGGTCAAATACTTTAGTCTATAAATTATAAAAGCGAGTTATTAATTCCTTAAAGTTGTTTTAAGTTTTTTTAATTTAGTAGCTTACCTATTAAAATTCAGAACATGAACAAAAATTTATTATCCTATTTATTTATTTATCTATTAGGCTCTTCCCTAGTATTAGCTCAAAGCACTTTTTTTAAATCAGCCCCAGGATCACATTGGGTTAGTACAGATTTACACATCCATACTGTTTTTTCAGATGGTGCTGTATGGCCAAGTATTCGTGTTGAAGAAGCTAGAAGGGAAGGCCTCGATTTAATTGCGATGACAGAACATCTAGAGTACCAACCAAATGCTGATGATATCCCACACCCTGATAGAAATCGCTCTTTTATCATTGCCAATGAAATGATTCATGCAGGAGAACGACTAAAAGTAATTAATGGATCAGAAATTACCCGTGAAATGGCTCCCGGACATATTAACGCTGTTTTTATTAAAGATGCAAATAAGTTGCTTCATACCGATTCTCTTTCTGGTATTAAAGAAGCAAATAAGCAGGGAGGTTTTGTTTTTTGGAATCATCCTAACTGGGATTCTCAACGAAATGATGGCATTGCTCGCTTAGATCATTTTCACAAATTTTTAATTAAAAAAAGACTCTTACATGGAATTGAAGTAGTAAATGAAGATTCGTATTCTGATGAAGCATTGAAAATTGCATTGGACAATAACTTAACAATTTTGGGAACTTCAGACATCCACGGTTTAACAGATTGGAAACATGAAATTTCACAAGGAGGACACCGCCCCATGACCTTTGTAAATGTAGAAAATAAAACTCCAGAGGCTCTCAAAAAATCATTATTTGAAGGGAAAACAGTGATATGGTTTAAAGATTTATTGGTCGGAAAAGAGATGCATCTTAAGGCTTTAGTAAGCGAGAATATAACGATAAACAGCCTTGTTTATCCAGTTGATAAAACCATCGCTAGCGTAGAAATGTCGAACCATGGTGCTGTGCCCATTCAATTAGAATATTTAGGGGAATATACTTTTCATAAACGGCCTATTATTTTTTCAATTCCAGCAAAAACGACTCTTTTATTACAAGTAAAAACGGTGATTAAGAAAAAAGAAATTAAGCTCCCTTTCAGGGTTTTAAATGCAATAATTGCACCTAAAAAATATCTGGAATTAAGTTTTGTTGCAAAATAATACAGAAAACAGTTAAATTTATAAAATAAAATCAATAAAAAAAGGCATGATTCAAGATAGTAATTGGCGTCCCCTTCCTGATTTTTTAACGATAAAAGAAAGTACAATTGAAGGCCTTGGATTGTTTACTACAAAGATCCTTTCTGCAGGAACTGACCTTGGAATTACACATATTCATGATCCTCGTTTTCAAGATGGATACATTAGACTACCTTTAGGTGCTTTTATTAATCACCATGCAATTCCAAATTGTGAAGCAATCTTTGCTGAAAATGATAATGCTTCGAGGCCTTTAAAACATATTAGGATTGTAACCATTAAAGAACTTCCTAAAGGAACAGAAATTACAGTTAAATACATCATCAATAAATTAGAGAATCCTAATTGGGAAAAAGAGTACGAGATAACGCAATAATATAGCTTTCAGCTTTTAATAAAAAAAGCAGCAGCACCTCAAAATACAAACCGATTATCAATCAGTTTATAGAGTCAAACAATAAGCAAAAAAGATCTTTAAGGTATATTAAAGGAATTTATTTTACCCCACGTAATTAATGTTATTATACTAAATAAGCTCTATTTAATGATACTTTATTATTTAATTTTTATTAAGTTTATAATATCAATTCTTCAATAATGAATTGGTTTATGGTTATGGTCTTTTGGAATTATTCCTAAAGGCCTTTTTATAGATAAGTAATCTAAATTATGGATGGGATTTACTAGCTAGGTTACTTCTAATTTTTTCAACGGAAAATCGAGATATGTTTTTTCTTCCATGATCGTTTTTAAAACTTCAACCACTCTTTTTAAATCTTCAAAGCGCGTATAAAGAGGTGTAATCCCAAAGCGTATAAAGTGCGGTGGTCTGAAGTCGGGAATTATTTTTGGATGCATAGCACTCCCTGCGATTAGCGTTTGGCATATTTGCCAAGAAGCAGCATGTGAAAGGGTAACGTGAGATCCCCTTTTCCTAAAATCTCTTGGACTTTCAATTGAAAACCCAAGAGGTATTAATTCTTGAGCCACTTCTTTTATGAATGCTTCTGACTGTAAAACACTTTTCTCTTGAAGGGTCTTAATTCCTGCTTCAAGTGTTATGTCAACTCCGGCCTCCATACCTATAAGTGATAGAATAGAAGGGGTGCCAGAGGCAAAACGACTTATAGTTTTAGCGGCCATATAGTTTTTGCTAAAATTAAAGGGGCGTTGATGTCCAAACCAGCCCTGAATAGGATTTAACAGTTTTGTTTGCAATTCTTTATCGATATAAAGAAAAGCAGGTGCACCAGGGCCACCATTCATATATTTATAAGTACATCCTAAGGCAATTTTGGTTTCTGTTGCTTTAAGATCAATAGCTACAGCTCCAACGGCGTGACTCAAATCCCAAACAATAATACTTTGATGTTTTGAAGCCCATTGATTTAAAAGCTTGATGGGATATAAATACGCACTTTTATAGCTCACTAAACTCAAGCAGATAATTCCTGGATTATTTTTAATGGAAGCTATGAGGGTTTCAATCACTGCTTCCATTTCATTTGGATAAGAGATAACCTTTACTTGAGGGGTTTTAAATGATTTTTCTAAACCCTCCATGATATAAAAATTTGAGGGAAAATTAAGAATATCTGTGCTGAGGTGTTTTGGAAAATGGCCTTTTTTCAATAAAGCATACATAATTTGATACAAGCGAACTGAAGTAGATTCTCCAACGATAATCTCTCCTAGTTCAGCTCCCAATAATTCACTGTATTTGTTAGCAATTCGAATGGGTAATGAAAGCCAATGTTTATTCCAACTTCGTATTAATCCTTCTCCCCATTGTTTTTGAACGGCATCTCCAATATTTTTTTGGGCAAGTAATGGAAGTTTTCCAAGAGAATTTCCATCAAAATAAAGTTCATTTTTGGGATGGTAAAAGCACTTTTTAAATTTTGAAAGCACATCATTTTCATCAAGTAATTTAGCGTTTGATAAATCAGTCATTAGAAGCATTTGAAAAGAAAGGAAGTATTTCCGCTACCCATTTTGAATATTGTTTGCCACTGGGGTGTAAGCCGTCTTTAGCGATCCAATCCGGATTTTCAGAAACTGTTCTTGAGAGCGGTGTAATATCAATAAATCGAATGTCTTCTGTAGCACATATTTCGTATATGGCTTGATTGAAATTATCGATTTCTGCAGCTATTTTTTGGCGGTCTCTATTTTTCGCAAAAGGCATGACACCCCAATCGGGAATTGAAACAACAAAAACATGTTTTTTTCTGTTGCCACTAAAAACAATTGCTTGACTTAAAAGAGTACTAAATTCATCTTTGAATACTTCGATACTTTTTCCACGGTATTGGTTGTTTACGCCAATTAATAATGAGACCCAATCATACGGATAATTAAGTGGTGCTTGATTAATTCCTTCTTGCAACTCGTCAGCAGTCCATCCCGTTTTGGCAATAATTTCAGGCGGACTTAAAAAAATATTTTCTTTAGCTAAAGAAATTACCAACTGAACTGGCCAGCGATCGTTTTTAGAAACACTTTCACCAATTGTATAACTATCACCTAAGGCTAAATAACTTTGCGGGGGATTCTCATGTTTACAACTCAAAAGACTTGAGAGAAGAAAACAAATCCATAAACGATAAAAGTAGTTCATAACAGATGATTTAAAATGTATAAGTAGCACCAAAAACGTATATTATTGGAAGTTAAACGAAGGTATTGAAATTTTGAAACTTAATGCCCTAAAGTATTTTGTTGCTTAATAAATAAAAAGTTACTTTAAAGGTTTTAAACACACATTTTTAATATGCGTAGTTTTTTACTTTTAATTATTCCTTTTATTGGATTTTCACAACTATCCTTTACAACTATTAAACTGGATGAAAATTTACAAGAAACATCAGGACTGGAATGGTATGGCGATAATTTCATAACCCACAACGATTCTGGTGACAAAGCAAAACTTTATGTTTTCACCCCCAAAGGAGTATTAATTAAAAGTATTCGTTTTCATGAAATTAAAAATAAAGATTGGGAAGACATAGCGGCAGATGAACACAACTATTATATTGCAGATACAGGGAATAATTTGGCCAATAGAAAAAATTTAAAAATTCATATCCTAAGTAAAGATTTAAATATTGAAGGGGAAATAAGAATTCATTATAGTGCTCAAAAAGACTTCACTAAAAGAGTTCTGAACAGTTTTGATGCGGAAGCACTTACTGTACTAGGGGATTCGTTAGCTTTGTTTTCTAAAAACAGGCTTACACAAAAAACCGAACTTTATATTTTTCCCAAAAAAGAAGGAGATTATGTTTTAAGCCCCAGTGCATCATTAGAAGTAGCATCATTAATAACCGCTGCCGATTATAATCAAAAACATGATTTGTTAGCATTAACGGGTTACAACTTTAAAGGAGAGCAGTTTTTTTATACGGCTACAAACTTTATAAAAAATGGCTGGGATGCAATTGTTTTAAAAAAGTATTTTATTCCTATTGAAAAGGCTCAAATTGAAGCTGTGAAAATTAAAGATACCTCAAAATTTTGGTTAACTTCAGAAGGAGAAATAAATGGTTTTGCTCGACTCATTGAATTAAAAGTTCCCAAATAAAACACTAAGCGGTTTTAATGCTGAAAACGCATTTTCCAGAATAAAACCGGACCCATTTATTTTTATTAATTTGGAAGAACAAAAAAATCCTAAGGATACTATATAAGAAACGCTTTTGAAAACAATATCATTTAAAATCAAACGATCCTTGGTTTGACAGACTTCACAAGGATTATCTCTATCAAATGATTGACTTCTAACTTCAATTTCATTGCCATTTCTATAGTATTTTCTAAATAAATTAAAATGCCATAATTGATCTTTTCCATTAGGAAAAGGTATAGATGAAAAAGGGATTTTAAATTCAACCTGGTACCCATCATTTACTATGCTTCCAACGGATTGATAATCTATATTAAAACTACTATCATACCTGTCTTCATCGGTAAGTGCATTTATAGCTCTAGCATCTAATTGACTTCCAAAGGCGTTTGAAAGAAGCAAATAATTATTTCTTCCATCAGCATAAGTATCTAACCTTAAAGTCACAAAATCATCACTAATAATACCAAAATCATCTCTAGAGCGTATAGATGCTCGAATATTTTTTGGATCATCAAAAGCGTGAAATGCTAAAAATAAATGTGTGTCGGTATAAGTTATATAGCCAATTGTTTTAATACCGGCTTCTAAATTATTTCCAGGCTTTACTTCGATATCAATTTCAATTGGAGTAGCATTACTCCATTCCTCAGGATTCATCAACCCGTCAATAATAATTTGATCCTTCCCAGCTTTTTTTGGGGTATAAGTTTCTTGAGCACTAGCAATGAAGAAAAAAAGACTTAAAAAAATCGGAGAAAATATATTAATCTTAGTAAGCATCAATTATAATTCAGAAGTACAAAGATACATAAGGATAATTAAGAATTTAATTATAGTACTTATAAGACAATTATTTTTTAAATAAGTTTTTGTAATCTAGCGGTAAATATGTTTGGTATATGAACGATTCGAAAATTACAGTTATTGGAAGTGAAGAGTGGTGTAGCTTTGAAAGCTTAAATATTCCGGCAATTAAGGCCCGTATTGATTCAGGCGCTAAAACCTCTTCAATACAAGCGGCAAATATTAAAAAATATAAAAAGGAAAAAGAAGATTGGGTTTCTTTTGAAATCAATCCCATTCAAGACAATTTAAGCATTGTTGTTCAGTGTAAATCTCCAATTATTTCAACACGAACAGTAAAAAGTTCAACAGGTGTAGCAGAAAAACGTTTTGTTATTAAAGCTCCCATTAAGTTTGGAAATTCTATACATGAAATTCAACTGACACTTGCTAACCGAGATGGAATGGATTTTAGAATGTTGTTGGGTCGAGAAGCAATGTTAAGCAGGTATTTAGTTGATCCTTCAAGACCTTTTTTATTAGGAGATATTTCTGAAAAAGAATTACATGAAATGTATCGGCATTTAATCCATGAAAAGTCAGGTATAAAAATAGGCCTTTTAGCTACTGATAAAAACCTTTACAGCAACAAACGTTTAATTGAAGCTGGAGAAGCACGTGGGCATGAAATGAAATTTTACAATATTCAGCAGTGTTATATGAAATTAGATACGAGCACTCCAGAAGTTCGATATCGTGGGGGCACAATCTTAGACGATTTAGAAGCTATTATCCCTCGCATTCGTCCTAGTATGACATTTTATGGATGTGCACTATTACGCCAGTTTAAATCTACCGGAACTTATTGTTTAAATTCAGATACTTCCATATCACAATCAAGAGACAAGCTGTTTTCAAGTCAATTATTTTCAGCCAACAATATTCACATTCCTATTACTGGTTTTGCAAAATCACCATTGGACACTAAAGATTTAATTTCAATGGTAGGGGGAGCTCCATTGGTAATAAAGTTATTGCAAAGTGCTCAAGGCAAAGGTGTGGTTTCTGCAGAGACCGATAAAGCAGCAGAAAGCGTTATCAATGCTTTTAAAAGCCTTCAAGCCAATATACTAGTACAGGAATTTATCAAAGAAGCAGCAGGAAAAGATTTGCGTTGTTTTGTGGTGAATGGCAAAGTTGTTGCTTCAATAGAGCGGACTGCTGTAAAAGGTGAATTTCGCTCAAATATTCATATGGGTGGTTCTGCAAAAAAAGTTAAAATAACAACAGAAGAAAGACGTCTTGCAATTAAAGCAGCAAAAATTTTAAACCTCGCAGTAGCAGGTGTAGACATTATTCGTTCCAATAAAGGCCCCTTGGTTTTAGAAGTAAATTCTTCTCCTGGATTGGAAGGGATTGAGACTGCTACTGGTAAAGATATTGCCAATGAAATGATTATAGCAATTGAAAAAAAATTAAAATTTAATCAAGGGCTAAATAATCGAATAAGCTAGTATGAAATCAGAATAATGATAGTTAGAAATATAGCTGTCAGAATCAGAAAAAAATATCGCTTTTTAGGCTTTTTTGGAGTTTTTTGTTTTAGTTAGAGAGATGTTAATAAAATTCATGAAGATCAATTATACTAACAATCATAAAAATAATTAAATGATTAATTTGAAAAACAGTACATTCTATATTGTTGGGATCTACTTTCTTTTAATGGGGTTACAAAACCCTCTTTTAGCCCAAGATGTGTCCACTTCAAATGTTCTTAATTCTTTGTATTTTGGTTCATGCAACCGAACAGATTTAGATCCTAAAATTTGGAATAGTATTACAAATCAAGACCCTGAAGTATGGGTGTGGTTAGGAGATATCGTATACTCTGAAAAAGGAAACATGAGGGACTTATCAGAAAAATATGCACTTCAAAAGGAGCTTCCAGCATATAAAAAATTAGCAGAAAATACTACTATTTTTGGCGTTTGGGACGACCATGATTTTGGAGGAAATGATGCTGGCGCAAGTTTTTCAAAAAAGAAAGAAAGTCGGGCGCTTCTTTTCGATTTTCTGGATGTGCCAAAAAATCATCCCGCACAAAAAAGAGAAGGTGCTTATCAGAGTTATTGTTTTGGAGAAGGTTCTCAAAAGGTTTGTTTATACCTTTTAGATGTCCGTTATTTTAAAGAAGACTATGAAAATGATCCTAACCCAAACCAGCGATACAAAAAAAATGAAGGATCGCTTTTAGGATCCGATCAATGGAACTGGTTAGAAAAAGAACTTGCTAGAAGCGATGCAGCGATCCATTTATTTGCCGGTGGAATACAATTGATATCTGCGGAGCACGCTTATGAAAAATGGGCAAATTTCCCTTTAGCCCAAAAAAGATTTTTTGAGTTATTAACTAAATATTCAATCCTGACTCCTATTTATTTGAGTGGTGACCGCCATATTTCTGAAGTCTCTGCACAAGAAATAAATCCAAATTATTGGATTTATGACATTACTTCAAGTGGCTTGACACACTCTTATGATAGCCTTGAGGAAGAAGCCAATCGTTTTCGAATCAGTCCTTTATTGACCATGTTAAATTTTGGAAAAATTCAAATAAATTGGGAAGCATGTAATGTAAAAGCTCAAATTCTAGATGTGGAAGGAATTTTTCAATTCACTCAAAATATTCCGATCCATTAATTCCTTATAATCTTTATAGTTTCTTTAAATTTAGCTTACACAAAACATCATGGAATATATAACACTTGTTTTATCTATAATTGGCTCTCTTTTGGTTGTGATTCTTTTTTTTAGGAAAAACACGATAGACTCCTCGAGTATGGAGACTGTTTTTAGAGCTCAACTCCAAAAGGAATTTTTATTAAACAGAGACGAACTTTCAAAGAATTTAAAAGAAAATAGAAATGAACTCACACAAAGTTTTGAACGTTTAAATGAAACTTTAGTAAAAAAAGCAAAGGATGACAGGGAAGAATTACGCATTTCCTTAAAAGATTTTGAAGCAAGTTTTGCGAAAAGTGTAGAAACATTTAACACCACTCAAAAAGAAAAATTTGATCAAATGAAAGTAAAGCAAGAAGAGATGATCAAAACCACCGAATTGAGGTTGGAGCGAATGCGGGAAACCGTTGATGAAAAACTTCATAAAACACTAGAAGAACGATTAGGGAAGTCATTTGATTCAGTCTCAAAACAATTGCTAGAGGTTCAAAAAGGATTGGGAGAGATGCAATCGATCGCCTCTGGTGTAGGCGACTTGAAAAGAGTGTTGACTAATGTGAAAACACGGGGTGTTTTAGGTGAAATACAATTGGGTAATATTTTGGAAGAAATAATGTCTCGTGATCAATATGAAACTAATGTAAAAACAAAAAAAGGCTCAGATGCAATGGTTGAATTTGCTATTAAGCTACCCGGAAGAAATATAAATGACGTTCCAGTATTTTTACCAATAGATGCTAAATTTCCCCAAGAAGATTATGTGCGCCTTCAAACTGCTTATGAAGCAGGCGATGCGGGAGCAGTTGAACTTTCTATGAAAGCACTGCTACAAGCCGTTAAAAAATTTGCTAAAGACATTTCCACTAAATACATTGACCCACCGCATACCACCGACTTTGGAATCATGTTCCTTCCCATTGAAGGGCTTTTCGCTGAGGTAATACGGCAGCCAGATATGATTACGTTTTTACAACGCGAATATAAGATTGTAGTAACAGGACCAACAACACTTGCGGCAATGTTAAACAGCTTGCAAATGGGATTTAAAACATTAGCCATTCAGAAAAGAAGTAGTGAAGTTTGGAATGTTTTAGCTTCTGTCAAAAAAGAGTTTAACACTTTTGGAGGGGTACTTGAAAAAGCACAGAAAAAAATCAATGAAGCAAATAATGAGATTGAAAATTTGGTTGGCACCCGTACGCGAATGATGCAGTCTAAATTAAAAAATGTAGAGCAGCTGGAACTACCCTCCGAAGCTTCGGAAGAAAAAAATCTTCTTGATTTAAACGAGGAAGTTTCTTAATTTTTTTCCTCCAATCTATTAGAATGAAACAAGCTACAAATGAAGCAATTGGAGACTTGCATTTGTTTATTCAGTAAGTTCAGGAAAAAAACCACGGAGTAAAGATATTGTAGATTTTTTTATATTTTAAGTTTGTAAAAAAACATTAATTAATCTCCTTTTTTAAAACCATAAATCATTTGACCTAAAAAATTCTTAGACATTTTCTGATCACCTTTATATCCTAGTTTTATATATTCATTTGTATTGGG
>JBKEHX010000038.1:0-11837 GCA_046711205.1 Flavobacteriaceae bacterium | reverse complement strand
CATATTGATAATAAATATATTAGGGAATTTAAGTGCGGAGAAGGAGGGATTCGAACCCCCGGAGGTGTGACCCTCAACAGTTTTCAAGACTGCCGCATTCGACCACTCTGCCACTTCTCCAATGCGGGGGCAAATATACATTCCTTTTTTTTAATAGAAAATATTTAATTGACTCTTTGCAATAAAATAGCTTTTGACTTTTTGTAATTTTGTAAAGTCTATGGATGACATATATCAAGCTTTTTTATTAATAGTTATTGGATTTCTTGCTGGAGTCATAAATACCCTAGCGGGTGGAGGATCTTTATTTACCCTACCGGTACTTATTTTTTTGGGGCTACCTCCCAACATTGCCAACGGCACTAACCGCATTTCCATTGTATTGCAATCGCTCACTGGGACCTTGGGCTATAAAAGTAAAGGCGTGTCTGCATTTCCGTTTAATATATATATGGGTATTAGCGCTAGCTTGGGTGCAATTATTGGTGCACAAATTGCCATTGATTTAGACGGTACTCTTTTTAATAAAACATTAGCTATTATCATGATAGTGGTTGTGGCATTGATGTTAATAAAGTCAAAAAATAATCCCCTTACTTTACCAGAACGTCTTACTGGGAAGCATTTAGTCTATGGAATTATCGGCTTCTTTTTTATAGGAATTTATGGTGGGTTTATCAATGCGGGTATTGGTATTGTGATCATGATTTTTTTAAACCGCGTTCATCACATGAGTTTGGTAAAAACTAACGCAACTAAAATGGCAGTTGTTTTTATTTATTCAACCTTAGCTTTGGGTTTGTTTGCTTATAATGATGCGGTAAACTGGAAAATGGGCTTGCTAATGGCCTTGGGAACAAGTTTTGGTGCTTGGTGGACCAGCCGTTGGTCTGTTAAAAAGGGTGATAAGTTAATTCGAGCAGCAATGTTACTTACCATTATTATTATGGCCATTAAATTATGGTTTTTTGATTAGGCTTAGTAGTTTTTAAAACCCTCAATAGTAATACCATAACCTGTTATACCAATTCTAGGCTTTTGAGCGGTATTACTAATCACACAAAGGTTTTTAATATTTAAGTCATGCAGTATTTGTGCACCAATTCCATAATCTTTGGCATCCATTTTCATGGGGGGTGCTTTGTCTAATGTACCTTCTGCCTGCATGGTTTCAAGGGCAGAAATTCTGCTAAGCAAATTTTCCGACGTTTGTTCTTGGTTTATAAACAGTAACGCTCCTTTACCTTCGTCATTAATGAGTTTAAAGATATCATCCAGTCCTTTGTCTACAGAGCCCGTTAGAGTTCCTAAAATATCGTTGGTTATTTTGGAAGAATGAATTCTAGTAAGGACCACATCTTCAATATTCCAATGTCCTTTAGTTAAGGCTAAATGTACTGCTCCGTTGGTGGTTTGTTCATAGGCACGTAAACGAAAATCTCCATAGCGCGTTTTTATTTGCGTATCTGATTTTTTTTCAATTAAACTATCGTGTTGCATTCGATAGGATACCAAATCTTCTATCGATACAATCTTAAGATTAAACTTTTTAGCCACTTCCATTAGTTGTGGAAGTCTTGCCATGGTGCCATCTTCATTCATTATTTCAACAATTACTCCTGCAGGTTGCATTCCTGCCAAACGTGCAAAGTCAATTGCAGCTTCTGTGTGACCTGTACGTCTTAAAACTCCCCCAGATTTTGCAATCAAGGGAAATATATGCCCAGGGCGTGAAAGATCATAAGGCACTGTATTAGGATCAGTTAGAGCCAGTACAGTTTTAGAGCGGTCTCCCGCAGAAATACCCGTGGTAATTCCTTTGCCTTTTAAATCTACAGATACTGTAAAGGCGGTTTCTAAAGGGTCGGTATTGTTGGATACCATTTTCCCTAAGTTCAATTCCTGACACCTATCTTCTGTTAAAGGCGCACAAATAAGTCCCCTTCCGTGTGTGGCCATAAAGTTGATTAATTCAGGATTTATTTTTTCTGCAGCCGCAATAAAGTCACCTTCATTTTCACGGTTGGCATCGTCAACTACTATTATTACTTCTCCATTTTTTATTGCATGAATCGCTTCCGTAATGGAATCAAGTTTGATAAGATCTTTAGTCATTTTTTTTCTTTAATTTTTTAAAAAAAGTAAGGTTTTTAATTTTTTCTTCTAGTGAGTAGAAGAGGTTTGAAATACTAACAAATCCTTTGTCTGAAGATGCATGTTTTGTCAAAATAATGGCGAAAGGAGCCAAAATAAATGTAGACAACCACGAGGCGAAAAAGGGTGAAATGCTGTTGTCTTCTGCTGCATTTTTACTAAACAATCCAATGTAGTGGTAGGTAAGGAATATCACCACCGCAAGTACCAGTGGAAGTCCAAGCCCTCCTTTTCGGATTATAGCACCCAAGGAAGCGCCAATTAAAAACAAGAAGAGTGAAACAAAAAGAAGGGTATACTTTTCGTAGAGGGTTATCTTGTGCAGATTGATTAATTTTTGGTAGGCAAAGAAGGAGTTTTTCTTAGTATTTAAATTTCGGATCGAATTTCTTATTTTTAATATACTTTTATCAACGATTCTACTTTGTTTCCAAAATTCATCAAAGAGAATAAATTGGAATAAATTTTTTGGCATGGAATCTACAGCGATCAAAGCTTCATTTTTTCGCGTCGTTTGAGACAAGACACTTTGCATTCCAAAGTTTTCACTAAAGGCATTTTGCTCTTCTGTGAATTTTTGCTGTAGGGTGTCAATACTTTCTTTTAGTTGGTTTATTTTCTGCATCCGAAAAGTAGACTTATACTTTTCTTCCTCTAGGTCTACATTGTTGAATTTAGATAAATCGATGTTCATTTCATATTCTTCAAAAGCTACCTTGGTGTGGGGAATACGTTCTCTATCTTTTGACTTTCTGGGAATTACTTCTTCATAACGATTGCCATTATAAAGTACTAGTTTTAAGTTGGGATCAGAGGTTTCGCTTTTCATTTCTCCACGTTCTGCTTTGATCACAATATTGTTTTCACTGTTGGGTGTGTATTCATGAATAATCACCCCTTCTAAAAAACGTTCATTGTCACCATACTTTCTTTCTACTTTAATGTTTATTTCTCCAATTTCATTAAAAATACCTTTTCGTATCGCTAGAGTAGGCTCTAGCTTGGCAAGGTTTCGTCTTAAATTATATGATTTTAATTCACCAAATGGAATCACATGGTTTGAAAAATAGAATGTACCAATTCCTAAAAAAACATGAAATATACTAAGCCCTAACATGGCTCGTTGTAATGAAATTCCTGTAGACTTCATAGCGGCAAATTCATAGTTTTCAGAGAGAGTGCCATATGTCATTAAGGAAGCTAACAATACCGAAAGTGGAAGTACCAGCGGAATTAACTTAGGGGAATAGTATAGTAAAAACTTAGAAATGATAATCATGTCAAGTCCCTTTCCTGCAAGCTCGTCTATAAAAAGCCAAAAGGTTTGAATGATGAATATAAACATGCAGATTGTGAAGACGCTGATCAAGCGAGTCAAATAACTTTTCATTATATAGCGATCGATGATTTTCAAGCTGCTAGTTATTTATATAGTAGTCTGGGTAAAGTGATGGGTCAAATGTAAAATAATCTTTAACCAATGGAGTATTTGTTTCTTGGTTTGAAATGGTGAGCGTTGTTCGGGTTCCATTCACACCAATTTCTATAAGTCTGTATATGTTCTTTTTAAGCATGTCAATCCCTAAAAGCAAATATTTCACTTCATTATTTTCATTACTTGGCAGTAATTTAACAAACTGAATGGGACGCCCAAAAATGCTTTGTTTGATGTCCCACTGGTAGTCATATCCTTCTTTGTAAAAGTTTAAAAGTTCGGTTGGATTAATGCCAAAGTCATCACCTTTTTCAGTTATGATTGTAATTTCTTCATTTTCTGGGACAATGGTGTAGGTTTTCTCTCCGTCATAAAGTTGCTCTACCCCCAAATACATAAGTTTGTATTTTTCTCCTTTAACCGTTATAGAGCCACTAGTTTCTTGCTTAATATTTTCCTGTCTATTTTCTAAAACATAAGAAAAGTCAAAAATCATGGTCTCATATCCTGCAATGGTTAAGGACACTTCATCCAACAAATTTTTTGCGGCCGTAGAGGTTTGTGCTTTCAAAAACTGAATACCTGAAAAGGCTATTGTAAGACTTAAAAAATAGATCTTCCTCATAGCACCCCATCATTTAAAAGACGATCTAAGGTAGCTAAATCGGTAATTAAAACTTGCCGCGCTTTGCTTCCTTCAAAAGGACCTACCACTCCGGCTGCCTCCATTTGATCAATAATTCTTCCGGCTCTGTTATAGCCTAGTTTAAGTTTGCGTTGCAATAAAGACGCCGAACCTTGTTGAGCAGTTACAATTACTTCAGCCGCATCTCTAAAAAGTGCATCGCGATCACTCGCATCAATATCTATAGTGCTGGTATTTTCTTCACCCACATATTCTGGAAGCAGGTGGGCATCAACATAACCCCTTTGACCACCAATGAAAGCGGAGAGACGTTCAACTTCTGGGGTATCAACAAATGCGCATTGAATTCTGGTGAGTTCATTTCCTTCGGTGTAAAGCATGTCACCGCGACCAATTAATTGATCGGCTCCTCCACTATCTAAAATAGTACGCGAGTCAATTTTTGATGTAACCCTAAACGCTATTCGTGCAGGAAAATTAGCCTTAATAATTCCTGTAATTACATTTACAGAAGGACGTTGGGTGGCAATAATTAAGTGAATACCAATTGCTCGTGCCAGTTGTGCTAAGCGGGCGATTGGTGTTTCTACTTCTTTTCCTGCCGTCATTATTAAATCTGCAAACTCATCTACCACCAAAACAATATAGGGTAAAAAATTGTGACCATCTTCTGGATTTAACCTACGCTCTCTAAACTTCTTGTTGTATTCTTTTAAGTTTCTACACATTGCATTTTTAAGCAATTCATAGCGATTATCCATTTCAATACACAATGAATTAAGGGTGTTTATAACCTTGTTGTTGTCTGTAATAATAGCTTCTTCGGTGTCAGGTAGTTTAGCTAAATAATGACGTTCAATTTTGTTGTAAATATTGAGCTCTACCTTTTTTGGGTCTACAAGCACAAATTTAACTTCGGCGGGATGCTTTTTATAAAGTAATGAAGTTAATACAGCATTAAGACCTACCGATTTTCCTTGACCTGTTGCTCCTGCCATAAGAAGGTGTGGCATTTTTGCTAAGTCTACAACAAAGGTTTCATTACTAATGGTTTTGCCCAAGGCAATAGGAAGTTCCATTTCTGCAGTTTGAAATTTGGTGGCGCTAATAACCGAGCGCATAGAAACAATGGAAGGCTTTTGATTGGGTACTTCAATTCCTATTGTTCCTTTACCTGGAATGGGGGCAATAATTCTAATGCCAAGAGCAGATAGGGACAAGGCAATATCATCTTCTAAATTTTTTATTTTTGAAATCCGTATGCCTGCTTCTGGTACAATTTCATATAATGTAACCGTGGGACCAATGGTAGCTTTGATATTGGCAATACCGATTTTATAATTATTGAGGGTGTCTACAATTTTATTTTTGTTCAGCTCCAGCTCATCTTGATTAATGGTGATGCTGCTATCTCCATAATCTTTAAGCAAATCAAAACCAGGCATTTTAAAATTACTTAGTTCAAGGGTAGGGTCAAAAAAGCCCTGCTTCTCGACTAATTTTTTTGCTAACTTTTCATCAACCGTTTCTTCATCTTTAGTTTCAATTTCCATGGTTAAGGTTTGCTCTTCTGAAACTGTTTTTGTTTTAAGGGATGGTTCTTCTATAGGCTCTTCAGATTCTAGAGTAATAGAATTTGCTAGGTCAGGAGAGATTTTTGCTGATGCAACATTAAAGTCTACTTTTGAGTCAAGCCCCT
This sequence comes from Flavobacteriaceae bacterium, assembly GCA_046711205.1. Classification (GTDB taxonomy): domain Bacteria; phylum Bacteroidota; class Bacteroidia; order Flavobacteriales; family Flavobacteriaceae; genus MS024-2A. The sequence continues at coordinate 5,903 of JBKEHX010000038.1, read as the reverse complement.
TTGAAGTATCTTCCCCTTCAGGGTTCTCGTTATTCTTTTTAAGGAGTTGCCACCATGCGGTTATTTTTTCTGGCGTCCATTCTAATTCGATGACTATAAAACATAAAAAGAAAAAAAATAAGAATCCAAAAACACCAATACTTCCTACATAGGCAATTAAAAAGGCATTAATTTCAAACCCTAAAATACCAGAAAATAATGGGGTATCTCTAAAGAAATAACCAAGAGCTACAGAAAACCAGAGCATGTGAGCAAGTCCCCAGGCCCATGTGGAGAGTAATTTTTTAGTAGATCCTTGTAAAAAAAGTTTAAAGCCTGTAATTGCTAGTAGATACGCGAAAAAAATAGCGGCTAAACCAACTCCATCATATATAAAAAAATGCGATACATAGGCTCCAAGTTTATTTAAAAGATTTTTTGAAATAACCGTTTTGTCTGACAAAGAACCAAGGGTGCTAAAATCTTCTTGCCAGGTTAAAAAATAGGATACAAAGGCAATAGTAAGAAGAATAGCTAACAATAGGAGCCCTCCACCGAACAAGACTTCTTGTTGCCTTCTCTTTTTTAAATGTGTTTCAGTGAGTTTTTCTTTTTTGGCCATGAATCAATGCTCTTAAGCAAAAATACAAATTCAAAATCAAAACACAGCTTATTAATAATCACCATGTAATATATTTTTAAACAGAAGAATTACTGCCTGTAGAAACTTTACTATTTTTAAAGTTTGCCATTAATAGTTGGATTTATTCCCTGCCTTTATCTTAATTTACTTTTGTTTAAAAGTAATAATCTAAGTCAATATTACTATATGGAAATCTAATGGGTTAATTTGTAAAAAATGTAAAAGGAGTAGTACATTTATGAAAATTATAATCATGGAAAACTTTAAACATTCGGATGGATCTACAGAAGGCGCAAATGCAAAATGTCCTTTTTCAAGTGAAATTGTAAAAAGTGCCGCGGGTGGTGGTACAAGAAATCATGACTGGTGGCCTAATCAGTTAAATTTAAGTGTGCTTCGTCAACACTCGTATTTATCCAATCCAATGGGAGAAGATTTTGATTACAAAAAAGAATTTGAGAGTATTGATTTTAATGATTTAAAAACAGACATTAATAATCTGATGACCGAATCACAGGATTGGTGGCCTGCAGATTATGGACATTATGGACCATTCTTTATTAGAATGGCATGGCACAGTGCTGGAACCTATCGTATTGCCGATGGTCGTGGCGGAGCAGGTGCAGGAATGCAACGTTTTGCCCCTTTAAATAGCTGGCCAGATAATGCAAATCTAGACAAAGCACGCTTATTGCTATGGCCTATAAAACAGAAGTATGGTAAAAAGATTTCATGGGCTGACCTTATGATTTTGGCCGGAAACTGCGCTTTGGAGACAATGGGTTTTAAAACCTTTGGTTTTGGTGGAGGCCGTGCAGATGTATGGGAGTCTGAAGAAGACGTGTATTGGGGAATGGAAAAAGAATGGCTGGATGATCAACGCTATACTGAAGACCGTGAACTTGAAAATCCATTAGGTGCCGTACAAATGGGTCTTATTTATGTAAACCCTCAAGGGCCTAACGGGAAGCCTGATCCATTAGCGTCAGCAATAGATATTCGTGAAACATTTGGAAGAATGGCTATGAACGATGAAGAAACTGTTGCTTTAATTGCTGGAGGGCACACTTTTGGCAAAACTCATGGGGCTGGCGATGCTGATAAGCATGTAGGACCTGAGCCCGCTGCAGCAAACATTGAAGATCAAAGTTTAGGATGGAAAAACTCTTTCGGCACAGGAAAGGGTGTTCACACCATTACTAGTGGATTAGAAGGAGCTTGGACTACTACACCTACTCAGTGGAGTAATAATTATTTTCAAAATTTATTTGGTTTTGATTGGGAATTAACTAAAAGTCCAGCAGGAGCCTTTCAGTGGAAACCTAAGAATAATGGAGGTGATGGAACCGTGCCTGATGCACATGATGCTTCTATTACACATGCACCTATGATGTTAACTTCAGATTTAGCGCTTAAGGAGGATCCTATTTATGAGAAAATTTCTAGACGTTTTTATGAAAATCCAGATCAATTTGCAGATGTCTTTGCTCGAGCGTGGTATAAACTAACTCATCGTGACATGGGACCTTATTCGCTCTACCTAGGCCCAGATGTACCTAAGGAAGAATTGATTTGGCAAGATCCACTTCCTGCTGCTTCTAAAGCGGTAATTGATGATAGTGATGTAGCTTCTTTAAAAACAACGCTTTTAGCTTCTGATCTTACGGTAGCTGAATTAGTTTCAACTGCTTGGGCTTCCGCATCTACATTCCGTGGGTCTGATAAACGAGGAGGTGCTAATGGTGCACGAATTCGTTTAGCTCCTCAAAAAGATTGGGCAGTAAATAACCCTGCGCAATTAATTAAGGTACTTGCTGTGCTTGAAAAAATTCAACAAGACTTTAACGCTGTCAACAGCCCACAAGTTTCGTTAGCCGATGTTATTGTATTAGCAGGAAGTGCCGCTGTTGAAAAGGCAGCAGCAAATGCAGGTTATAAAGTAGCAGTGCCTTTTTCACCAGGAAGAACAGATGCTTCACAGGCCCAAACAGATGCATATTCTTTTGATGCTTTAGAGCCAAATTCAGATGGTTTTAGAAACTTCACAAAAAATAAGTATAAGGCTTCTGAAGAAGAATTATTGGTTGACAGAGCACAATTATTAACGCTTACTGCTCCTGAAATGTCAGTTCTTTTAGCAGGATTTCGTGTATTAGGAACAAATTTTGACCACTCTAAACATGGTGTGTTTACCACACAAAAGGAGACGTTGTCGAATGACTTTTTTGTAAACTTATTAGATATGGGAACTACTTGGAGTGCTGTTTCTGATAAGGATACTCTTTTTGAAGGAAAAGATCGTAGCAATGGCAATCTAAGGTGGACGGCTACTCGTGCTGATTTAATTTTTGGTTCGAACGCAGAATTAAGATCTATTGCTGAGGTATATGGATGTTCAGATAGTAAAGAAAAGTTTGTTACTGATTTTGTAGCCGCTTGGGTGAAGGTCATGAATTTAGATCGTTTTGATTTGAAATAAGTATCCAAAATTCAACAAAACAAGCATTTCAATTTGAGATGCTTGTTTTGACTTCTTTAGACATGGTCTATTTTTCTTTAAGAGCTTTAATTTTTATATCAAAGGCAGCATATAGAAGGGTCATAAAGGGACTGATCCAGTTAAAAACGGCATAAATAAAATACTCACCCACTCCCACACCTAAAACACCAGATTGATAGGCGCCACAAGTATTCCAAGGAATTAAAACAGAGGTAACCGTTCCAGAATCTTCAAGGGTTCTGCTAAGGTTTTCGGGCGCTAGTTTGCGGTCTTTATAAGCTTTTGCAAACATTTTTCCTGGAATAACTATAGAGAGGTATTGATCGGATGCTGTTAGATTTATAGCAAGACAAGAAACTACAGTACTGGCAAACAACTGGAAGGTGGTTTGTGCCCAATTAAGTAGGGCATTACTAATGCTCTCTAAAGCGCCAATAGCATCCATTATACCGCCAAAAACCATAGCACAAATAATAAGCCAAATAGTTCCCAACATACCTTCCATTCCACCAGAGGTAAAAAGGTCGTTGAGTAACGCATTAGAAGTAGTTATTTCTGTAGAAACTGAAATTGCATCCATGATGGCACGGTAAGCAACTTCAGTAGTTAATACTCTTGATTTTGTAATTTCTAAGAGAATATTACTTTGAAAAAGTAAGGCAAAAATACCGCCCATTAAGGTACCAACAAGTAAGGCAATTAAAGGGGGACTTTTCTTAACGATTAATAAGATAACGGTGGCGGGGACTAAAAAAAGCCAGCCATTAATTGTGAATTTATCTTTGATGGCTGCCATTAATGCTAAGGTGTTTGTTTCTCCGGTAGTTTCTTGGGTTAAGCTTAAAATCAAAAAAACAATAAGTGTAATTAGAATGCTTGGAATGGTGGTTAAGGTCATGTAGCGAATGTGAGAAAACAATTCACCTCCTGCCATGGCTGGAGCTAAATTGGTAGTATCTGATAAAGGAGATAATTTATCCCCAAAATAAGCCCCTGAAATTACCGCTCCCGCAATCATTCCTTCCGGCACGCCTAATACTTTACCAATACCAATTAATGCTATACCAACGGTAGCAGAGGTTGTCCAACTACTCCCAGTGGCCAACGAAATAATAGAGCAAATAATAATACAGGCAGGAAGGAAAATACTGGGATGTAGAATTTGTAAGCCATAATAAATCATTGCTGGGATAATACCACTAATTAACCAAGTTCCGGCAAGTGCCCCGACAAATAATAAGATGAGTAATGCACCGGTAACCGACTTTAGGTTTACTGCTATTTTCTCAAGCATAGTATCATAGCTAACGTTGTAGAAAAAACCAACAATACCTGCAAAGGCTCCCCCTAAGAGTAAAATAAATTGGTTAGACCCTCCCAAAGCATCATCGCCATAAATGAGAACGTTGTAGGATAAAAGGAGTACTAATATGAAGATCGGTAAGAGGGCAACGCCCAGAGAAAGTTTTTTCTTTTTCAAACGATTTGTTTTTCTTGGTTTACAAGTTTAATCATTTTAATTTAAATAATTATGATGAATCAATTTCTAAAATATTTGTGTTTTAACTAAATTTAAATAAACTTTAAAATATAAAACTAGCTCAAACACATAGTTTTCTAGAGTGTATATTTCTTAGAACTATTTTTCACTAAAAAAGAATACTTTAACCTTCCTTATTAATTTTTTAATAGACTTTTTAAAATAAATTTAAATGACATGAATATTAAACCAAAATACTCTTTTATTAAAAACACTAAATATGCATTGTCTGGATTTAAAGATATTGTTATTACTGAGAAATCTTTTAGATTAGATCTTGTATTCTTCGTATTCTTTAATATTATTTCTTTTTTTTTACCTTTTAAAATTGATCATAAAATTATTCTTTCATTATCTCTTTTTTTACCTTTATTCTCAGAGATTATAAATAGTGCAATTGAAAGAGTAGTTGATTTATATACTTCAGAATATAATATTCAAGCAAAGAGAGCTAAAGATGTTGGTGCATTTTTAGTTTTTTTTAGTTTTATGATCACAATTATTATTTGGGTAATTATTATAGTGATTAATTTGTATTAAACCATAAGCTTTATTAAAAACGTAGTGATCAACTAATGCCAGTTATTGAACATTCAATTATTAAGAAAATGGAGTTGAATTTATTTCACTTTTGAGACAGTTTTTTGTTATCCACCATTTATTAAGTTTTGGACCAATTACATAAATTCTTAGTTTAAAAATAAATTTAATAGGTAATAGAGCAATCCTCAATAAAATTAAGTAAAAATTGTATTTTTATAAAAAATTAATATTCAAGTAATTAAATTATAACAACTATAAAAAAAGCGCTTTTTTGTTTTCTTTTTGGGTGTGCTTCTTTTTTTTGTGAAGCACAGAATTTAATTTTATCTTCCACTGGGCAGACCGGAACTAGCGGAACTAATTGGTCAGTAGACTCAACATCTGATCCTATATTAATTACTGTACAAAATGGAGATGCGACAATTAATACAAGTGTAATCGAGGGATATTTAAATTTAGGTAATAATTTAACTATAAAAACAATAAGTGTTTCTGGTCTTGGTGATATAATCATTAATGATGCTATAAATAAGAGTTCTAACACTTCATCAATTTCACTTCGGTTTAATGCCTCAAATTCTATAATCATTAATGATGGAATTTCCCAAGGTGCTGGTTCAGGTCAATTAAATTTAATATTTGACGCTGATAATAGAAATAATTCAAGGGATGGGGGAGGAATTATTATTCTCAATAAT
>JBKEHX010000037.1:0-11842 GCA_046711205.1 Flavobacteriaceae bacterium | reverse complement strand
TCTCCATGATTTCTTTAAATCTGTTTAGAATTGATTCATTTTCTTGTTTCCTGTCACAAATTCTCTTTTCTATAAATTCAATTTTGCCTTGATCGTTTCTATTGAAGAATGTATCTCAATCCCTTCATCTCTCTGTCAAGCAGTTATAAAAAACATTACCTCTAAGACATCAATATATATTGTACTTTAGGTAATAAATGGTAAAGGGCATTCCCAAACATTCTTTTTTTATTTGACCCAGACCTTTACAAAGGAATCGAGTTGCTTGCTCCTTGAATATACGAGCAGTAAGCGCAAAGTCATCTGAATTCACAGCTGCGGGAGAAGAAATCACTAAGGATTATAAAAAAATGTTTGACATTCTCAAAAAAGCACCTCATTTTGAATTTGCTGGTGTTGAATTTTTCGGCAATGACATTTCAAGAAATCAAGGAGCGAAACTCACAAAAAATTTAATTGAGAAAGTGACTAAATAGGTCACAGTATCTATGGACTATTCCTTATCGCTTCTTTTATACTAGGGATTAAATTAGGAGGCATGCTTAATGAGTCAATACCAATTCTAATGAAAGTTGATAGGCATTCCTCATCTGAAGCAAGTTCACCACAAACACTCACCTTTTTACCTTCTTCATGAGCAACTTTAGTGAAGTTTTCAATTAAAAACAGTAAACTCTCTTTTGCACGAGGTAAATAGTGTGCAACACGATCATTGGTGCGGTCGGCAGCCATTAAAAATTGTGCAAGGTCATTTGTTCCAAAGGAAAAAAAATCAGCTTTTTTCACTACAGCTTGAGGTTGTAATATGATGTTTGGGATTTCAACCATGATTCCAATTGAAGGAATCTTTCGTATTTCAAATCCTTCATTAATCAACTGATAAAATTCTAAATTTATTTTCTCTTTTATTTCAAGTAAGTCTTCAATATCAGCTATCATAGGACAAAGTAGCTGAAGGTTAAAGTGGTGAGACAGACGCAATAAGGCTCTTAATTGTGGTTTTAATAATTCTTTATAATATTCAAAACCCAAACGCAATGCTCGACTTCCAAGTGCTGGGTTTTCCTCAATTTTATTTTTTAAATAAACAAGTGGCTTATCAGATCCAAAATCAAGTAATCGGATGGTATGAAGTGCTTTGGGAAATTCTTTTAGTATTGAGGTGTATTTTTGAAAGTGGGACTCTTCAGTAGGAAAATTTTTAGACTCTAAAAAACACATTTCTGTTCTAAACAACCCGACCCCGTCTGCCCCAAATTGAAATGCTTTTTGCATATCCTCTATAGCTCCGACATTAGCACAAACTGAAAGCTCTTTTCCACTTAATGTAGTTGCTTTTGATTGACTGAATTTAATTTGTCTTTCAAAATCCAAAAATTGCTTTTCCTTAAGCAACTCATATTGTAAAACTATCTCTTGAATTGGATTTACTAATAGCATACCTTGATTACAATCTATAATTAAATAGGATTCTTTCTTTAGTGTTGAAATAGCTTTACCCATCCCAACAAGTGCAGGGATACCCATAGATTTTAAAAGTATTGCAATGTGATCTGTCTTGCCGCCTTTGGCAGTAACTACACCTAAAATTTGTTTGGCATTTATTGCTGCCAATTGGTTAGTGGAAAGTGATTCAGCAACAAGAATTGATGGAGATGTCAATACAATGTCCGGCTCCACTCTTCCCTGTATACTATTTACAAGCATTCTATTTAACATCCTTATATCTTCTGCACGTGCCCTTAAATACGGATCATCCAAAGCTTCTAAATCATAAATATAAACTGAGGTTATCTGTTGTAGAGCAAAATCTACATTACATTTTTCTTCTTTTATATAATCTATGGTATTGGCTTTTAATTCAGGGTCTTTTAGAATCTCTAAATAGGCATCGTAAAGTTCTAATTCTTCACTCGAAAGCGTATTTGCCATTGTACTTTTTAGTCCTAACACTTTGGCTTGTGTAGCAGATAGTGATGAAGTAAGTTTATCAATTTCAACCTCTACTGAAGAACATTTTTGTTTTATAACCTCCAGTGGTTTCTCATTTTCAATAATGAAAATGGGACCCAAAGCGATTCCAACCGATGCGGATATTCCTTTTAGAGTTATAATTTTTTCAATCTTTAAAATTATTTTCAATCAAAGTAACTAATGATTCCATGGCAAGGGATTCATCCTTTCCAGAAACAGTGATAGCAATTTCATCTTGGCTTTTTACACCAAGGGTCATCAATGAAAGTGTACTTTTTCCGTTTACTTTTTTTCCGTTAAAAACAATTGCTACATCTGACTCAAACCGAGCTGCTTTTTTCGCAAACAAAGAGGCTGTTCTTGCATGAAATCCAACGCTATCTTTAATAACAATTTGCTTTTCAATCATAAGGATTTCGCTATTAATTCTTCTGCTTGATCAAGAATGGATTTGGGATCACGGACGGCTTTATTAACGCTAACATCTAATATGAGTTTATTTTCAAAACGATTTTTTCCAGAAATGGTTACCATTTTTGCGATAATTATTATGTCTGATTCTTCTATCTGATCCGAGGTTAATTTAACAGGTATTTTATGACCCCCTTGCTGTTCTATACAAATTTCATAGCCCCTTTTTACGGCCTCTTTTTGAAGTGCGATTGCTGCCATTTTACTATGAGCAACCCCAGCCAAACAAGATGTAATTAATCCAATTTTCATTTTCTAACAGTTTACAATTGACTTATTTCATCATCTGCAGCATCCAAAGCCGCAATATCTCTATTACTAATACTTTTTAAAAAATTTGCTGTCAAAGCAGTTATTACTGATCCAACGATTACACAAATTACAAAAACTAATGGTTTGTTATAAAAAAACCATTGAGCTATTCCTAAAACAGGTGTGCTAAGTTCTAGTAAGAAAAAGCCAGCAATAAATCCAGCAATCGTTGACCCAAGCGCAGTTGCTATAGTCACTCTCACCAAATCTCCAACCGCCAGAGGAATAACTATCTCAGTAAATCCACCGACGATAGCATAAACCCAAGAACTTTTAGCATATTTTCTTTCTGATTTTGTATAAAGTTTAGGTTTTAAAAAAGTTGCTAAACACAAACCTAAAGGTGGAACTGTAACAATAGAGCCACAGATACCTAATGGGACATATAAATCCAAATCCATTACTGCCGTAGCAAAAGTACTTTGTGTTTTACTGAATGGTCCTCCATAATCTACTCCTCCTAAAAATCCCATCACTGCACCCATAGCTGCAGATCCATGTTCACTCAAACTCGATAAAAAAACGGAAATAAGACCCATCAACCAGGCTATTGGAGGTCCTAAAATATAAACCATGAAAACGACAACAATTAAAGTACTTAAAACAGGAGCCATAAATCCCCATGTACTTTGCAACATTTCATTAAGTTCTACTTTTAATAGCATGAACGTCACATATCCCACTAATATACCTCCAAAAAGCGCTCCTAAATACCCCGTATCAATTTGTTGTGCTAAAATGCCCACAATAAAACCCGGAGCAATTCCTGGGGTATCAGTAATACTATAGGCTGTATAAGCAGCCATAATAGGAACAAAATAAGTTAATCCTATTGAACCAATATTCTTAAAAACTTTCCAAATAGACCCGTCAGCTAGCTCATTTCCTCCAAGAACAGAAAGACTACCCACCATTCCACCTATTAATAATACGGGTAACATATAGGAAACCCCAGTACGGAAATGTATTCCTGTCTCTCTAAAAACATTTGCAGTTTCTTTCCAAAAATTCATACAGTAATTATTAATTAAACGTATTTATAATTTCCTCAATCGTAGTGGCATTAGCCCATTTTTCCCTAATATCTTCTTCTAAAGCTATAGTGGCCACATTAGACATCATTTCAATGTGTTTATTTTCCTCACCGTCTTCAGCTGAAGGGATCGCCAATAAAATAATAAACTGTACAGATTCATCCTCCTCATCCCAAGCCATATCAGAAGTTCTTCCAAATACAAATGAAGCTTCTTTTACTGCATTGGATTCTGCATGAGGTATTGCAATTGCATATCCACAATAGGTTGAAAGTAATTCTTCGCGTTTTAAAACTGCTTCGAAATAATGCTCTTTTTCACTCAACTTACCTTCATTCCAAAGATGTTCAACCAAGAGTGAAATGGCCTCTTTTTTTGAAGTGGCATTAAGATTCAAATCAACAAAAGATGGCTTTATGGTTTTCATTTTATCAAGAATTAAGATTGGGCTTCCTCTATTGCCTTTGCACATCGTTTTAAACCTGCAGTTATTCCTTCTGGATCTTTGAAAATTGCTGAGGATAAAACAACCACATCCGGCTTACACGCGATAAGAGGAGCCAAATTATCTGAACGAATCCCACCATCAATTGCAATTTCACATTTTGGATTTTTTTCATCCACTAATGTCCTTGCTCTTTTGAGTAAATCAAGACAAGAACTTCTCCAGCCCCAATTGTCTTTCCCATCTGTTTCATCTACTCCATGTACCACAATATGCAGGCGATCAATGTCGTAAATTGACTCTTCAACGAAAGAAAGAGGAGTATACAAACCTATTGTGAGTCCAACTTTCATGGACCGCTCTCTACACCAATTAATTATGTATGCTAGAGGCGCACCTATAAAATGTTCAGCTGGAAGGATTAACATATTAGTTCCTACCTGTGCTAGTTTTTCAATAAAAAGTAAATCACATGTTTTAGTGTAAATATGACATTCTATTGGTTTATCTGTATGACTTCTGATTCCTTCAATGATCTGATGTCCCCCCATTAACTGCATGTTTTTTAAATCATGCATATCTGCAGCATCTGAATGGATATAATCAGCACCGGCTTCTGTGGCTTCTTTAACAATATCTGCTAGATGTCCGTAATCAACATGTGCCAAACCGGCTGCTATTTTAATTTTTTTCATAATAATTATTTGTTCAAACTTTCATCCATCATTTGATGTATTCTATCACTATTTTCAGGTTGCAATTGACTCAGTAAAGGATGACCCTTAATAGATTCAATTTCTTGTTGAGTCAGATTTGCTTTTTCTAATGCAGATGATAAGCCAGTTATTTTAAATAAATTCAAAATTGCTTCTACTAAAGCGCCAGGATCTGCTTTTAAATTTAAATGATTAGCAACTTGAATGAATTTATCAGGTGCCTTATCTGCTTTATAATTTAAAAAAGCGGGATATACAATTGCTAATGTATCTCCATGTGCAATACGAGGACAAATTCCACCTATAATCTCACCTAAAGGGTGAGGTAAATCTGCTCCCCCATTTGCCAAACACATACCAGCAAGTGTATCGGCCCATGCCAAATTACTTCTTACTTTGATATTTTTTAGATCTGCTATTGCTTTAGGTAAATTATCTAGTACCAATTGAATGGCCTGAAGAGACATTTGCTCAGTCATTGGTGAGGTTCTACCGCCTAAAAAACTTTCAAACGCATGAGTAAAGGCATCAAACCCTGTAGCAGCAGTAACTCCACTGGGCACAGAGCACATCAATTCTGGATCTACAATGGCTATAACTGGGAAAAGTCCTGCATGAAATAGGGTTATCTTATTTTTACTCTTTGTATCTGAAACCACTGCGGCTTGAGTACATTGAGAGCCTGTACCAGAAGTAGTAGAAATAGCAATAAAAGGCAAAGATCCTTTCGGACTAGGAGTCATTGAAAAAGGATTATCATAGTCTGATATTGCTTTATCCCAATCTATTTTAGTCTCGGAATTATGAAGAAAGGCAATTAGTTTTGCAGTATCCAAAACAGAACCTCCGCCAACACCCAGTACAAAATCAACTTTATTTTTAACTGCAATTGACACCCCATTTTCAACGCCTTCAATAGTTGGATTTGGAACTACCTCATCAAAAAAGAACACCTCAATATTTACTGCTTGAAGTAATGCTATAATTTCTGAGTAAGTTTCTTTTAATGATCCATTTAGAGGTCTTGAAACCAATAAACACTTTTGTCCATATGTTGGCGCAAATTCTTTTAGCTCCTTTAGTCTACCTACTCCAAATCGAATTTGTGTAGGAACAAAAAAATTAAATGCTTTCATTTATCTTAAATAATGATTAATCCTTGAATTAACTTAAAGGTTCAAATTTTGCTGTAAAATGACGCAAACTAATTATGGGGCCTTCGTAAGTTAATTTTAAACCCTTCATTTGATCTCTTCTTTCGTATACATCCGCCAGAGCATTTACGACAACATCCATGTGTCGATTAGTGTAAACCCTTCTAGAAACAGTAAGACGCACAAGTTCTAAATCTGGAAAAATAACTTTTCCTGTTTCAGGATCTTTTTTAGAAAAAGCACAAGAACCCAATTCAACTCCTCTAACTCCAGCTGTTTTATAAAGTTCAATAACCATGGCTTGCCCAGGAAATTCAGACTGAGGTATGTGAGGATAAAACTTTTGAGCATCTACATAAACACCATGCCCTCCTGTTGGCAGAATGATTGGAACCCCTCTTTTGGAAAGTTGTTCTCCTAAATAAGCAACCTGGTCTATTCTATATTCTAAATAATCTTCTTGAATTCCCTCATACATTCCAATAGCTAGCGCCTCTAAGTCACGACCACTCATACCGCCATAGGTTACAAATCCTTCGTTTATAATTGCCAATTGGTTAATGGTTGGAAATAATTCTTCATGCCTAGTACAGATAAAACCACCTATATTAACCAATCCATCTTTTTTAGAACTCATTACACAACCATCTGCATAAGAAAATAATTCTAGTGAGATTTCATGTATGGTCTTGTCTTTATACCCTAATTCACGCTTTTTGATGAAATAACAATTTTCTGCAAATCGAGCTGCATCAATCATTAAGGGAATACCATGGGCTTTCGCAATAGCAGAAACGTTTCTGATATTTTCCATAGAAACAGGCTGTCCTCCATTTCCATTACTTGTAACCGTAATAATAATTAAGGGGATTTGAGATGCACCATGCTCAGCAATAAAATGCTCAAATTTTTTTATATCAATATTTCCTTTGAAAGGATGAGGATTGGAATTAGCTGTTCTACCTTCTTCAATAATCATATCTACAGGTGTAGAACCTGCAATTTCTGCATGGCCTTTGAAACTATCAAAATGTAAGTTTCCTAAAATATACCCTCCATTTTTGGCATATAACTGGGACATGATAAAATCTGCTGCACGCCCTTGATGTGTAGGCTGAACAAAAGGAAATCCCATGATGTCTTGAACCGATTTTCGAAGGTTAAAAAAACTTTTACTACCCGCATAGGATTCATCTCCTACCATGACTCCTGCCCACTGGGCACTGCTCATTGCAGAGGTCCCACTATCCGTCAACATATCTATGTAGACCTCTTCGGCTCTAAGTTTAAAAACATTAAAGTCGGCTTCTTTTATCCAAGCTTCTCGCTCCGCTCTTGTAGTTTTTTTTATGGGTTCAACCACTTTGATCCTGAAAGGCTCTGCATCTAAAAATTTCATATATAGTTATTCTATCATTTCAAATTTAAAAAAAATAAGACTCGGGAAACTTTAAATCTCAGAAAGTTATCCTAAACCATTTCTAAAGTATCCAGTCATAGAGCCAATACAATAAATTTTTAAACTTTCACCGAATACATTTTTTCAATCTGACTATATATTTATAAGAAACACATAGATATGCTATTACAACACAACAAACATTTTTACACAAAGATTGAGATTACAGAAATACTCAATTTAAGTTTGTCGAAAGTCAATAGAGCACTTGCCGAAAAAGAACTGGGTTATATTAAAGTAGGAAAGCGAAGTGTTCGCATTCCAGAGCAGGATTTACTTAAATGGATCAAAAGAAACGAAGTGGTATTACAATCAATAAGTCAATAACGCACCTATCTGTAAGATAGTTTAACAAACACCCTCAACCTCTTCACTGGCAAAACATTTATTATGAAAAAACCGACAACTAAACCATCCAGTGTGTCACCAACACAAAGAAAAAGAATAGAAAATGCTATAGCAAGACAAATATTAAAACCACTATATCGAATAAAGCCTTCAGATTAAACAAAGACTTTTTACCTTCAAATATAATTAATCAAAGAGAAAGTAGTCAAAAGCCAGATTCCACAAGACACCGAAAAAAAGGTCGAGAAGGAATATATATACCTCATGGAGGTCAAGTTACTGATCTTAAGAGCAAGCAACAGAAGTGTTCAACTAATTGGGGAAATTAATTAATTAAGTTTTACTTTAGCAGCAGGTTATCACGACTTATTCAGGATATTATACCAAAAATAAATATAGTTTATTGATAATCAGAGTTTTAAAATTATAAATAACTGGCCCAGTAGTTCAACTGGATAGAATATCAGATTTCGGCTCTGACGGTTAGGGGTTCGAATCCCTTCTGGGTCACTTTTTTTGCTATTGTTAGTTATGAAAAAAACATTTTTTTTACTTCTCCTCTTTCTATATCAATGTCAAAAAAACATTCAGCAAAATCATTCACAAACTTCAAGAATTAGTAACGGTGGATTGATTTTGCCTACAGGCTTTAAAGCGTCAGTTTTAGCAGACAGTATTGGCCCTTCTCGTCACTTGGCGGTTAATGATATTGGTGATATATACGTTAAATTGAGTATAGAAAACGGAACCCAAGGTAATGAGCCCTGCGTGATGAGGATGGAGATGGTGAAGCCGATATCATAAAACGATTTGGTAATTATCCAAACGACGGAAAGTTTGCAACAGAAATGCGTATTCACAAGGGCTATTTGTATTACAGCTCAGAGTTAGTTGTATATCGTCAAAAACTTAAAGAGGGCCAATTAATCCCTAAAGGGGATCCAGAGGTTATAATGGTTGATGAATTCCCTATTCGATGGCACAATGCTAAATCGTTAGCGTTTGATAATTTAGGGGGTATGTACGTTACCTTTAGTGCTCCTACAAATGTTTGTGAAGATCAATCCATTACCTATACTGATGCAACTTCTGTTGTAAAAGTAGAGTATCCTTGTTCACAGCTAGAAATATTAGGAGGAATTTGGAAATTTGACGATGCTACACCTAATCAAAAGCAAGCAGATAGAGAACTTTTTGCTACAGGTTTAAGAAGTATTGTTGCCATATCATGGAACATGGAAGACAATCAATTGTACGCCTTAAATCATGGCCGAGATTATTTGCATAACCATGCACCTATGTATTATTCAGAATGGGAAAATTCTGTTTTACCCACTGAAGAATTTCTAATAATTAAAAAAGGCAAACATTATGGCTGGCCATATACTTATTATGATCCTTTTAAAAAGAAGCGAATGTTAGCACCTGAATATGGTGGTAATGGTGTTCAAGAATCCGAAGAAGTTTATGAAAATCCTATTATGGCTCTGCCTGCGCACTGGGCCCCAAATGATTTATTATTTTACAAAGGCGATCAGTTTCCTGCATACTATAAAAAAGGTGCATTTGTTGCATTTCATGGTTCTACAAATAGAACACCTTATCCACAAGCTGGTTATATAATTGCCTTTATCCCTTTTGAAAACGGAAAACCATTTGGTCGTTGGGAAGTCTTTGCCGATGGTTTTGCACAACAAGTGGTGATTAAAAAAATGGGAGATACTACTTACCGCCCCATGGGATTAGCTGAAGGTCCCGACGGTTCATTGTATATTTCAGATTCTAAAAAAGGGAAAATTTGGAAAGTTTTTTTTCAAGGAAAACGTTCCACTTTTGGAATTAAAGATCGAATAGTTGTGGAACGAAGAAAAGCTAGAAGCCATTTAAGGACACCCAATATTCAAAGAGATTTTATTCCTTCAAACTAGCATTTCTTGCTATTTTAGTAATATTTGTTTATCTTATTTTTTTAAATAAATAGTCCTAAACGTTGACGATAAGCCTAACATTCGCAAAAAATATATTAAAAGACCTTTATTGTATAGAAGGAATACTTTCTTTTCTTCCGGGAGAAGTAGACTTTAATTTTAAAGTTGAAACAAATGAAGGGTCTAGGTTTGTTTTAAAGATAGGTCGTCCCAATATTCAACTTGAATATTTACAATTTCAACAAAACATTTTACAACACCTTGAAGGTGATTCAACACAAAAGAATCTTCCTAAGGTCATTTTAAGTAAAGAAGGCAAAGGAATTTCTTTTTTTAATGATCAAAATGGAGTATTAAGAGCCGTACGCCTTCTTTCTTGGACTTCTGGAAGAGTTTGGAGTACTGTTAATCCAAAAACAGATTCTCTTCGCTATAGTTTAGGAGAAAAAGCAGGGAAGCTCACAAAAAATTTACAAAAATACGATCACTCTGCTGCCCATCGTTTTTTTGATTGGGATATCGCAAAGGCAGAATGGATTAGGGAGTATTTGCAATTGTTTACCAAAGAGCAAGCATCAATAGCTACTCATTTTTTAACTATTTTTTCTTCGCTACAGCCGCAATATGAAACCTTAAGGAAAAGTATTGTCCATAATGATGTAAGCGATAATAATTGTCTTGTTTCAAATGACTTAGATCACCCTTCTGTTATCGCAATTATAGATTTTGGAGATGCAATTTATACTCAAATTATTAATGATTTATCCATTTGTTGTGCATATGCTATTATGCATCATAATGATCCATTAGCGGCCTCCTTACCAATAGTTGAAGGATATCACAAAGCTTTTCCTGTTTCAGAGAAAGAACTATCTTTTTTATATGCCTGTATAGCAATGCGCTTACTCATTTCGGTGACTAAATCTGCCCTTAATAAAAAATCAGAACCTGAAAATGAGTACTTGTTAATTAGTGAAAAACCTGCTTGGGAATTATTACATAAGTGGATAGCAATTGATTCGGATTTTGCTAATTTTAGTTTTAGAACAGCTTGTGATTTTTCAGCCCATCCTAATTCTGAACACTTTACTGATTGGGCAACTCAACAGTCAATAAGTCTTACTGAACTGTTCCCTGGGTTAAAAAAGCATGAAGTTCATCTTTTAAATTTGAGTGTTTCTAGCACGTGGATTGGTCAACAACCTGAATTTAATGACTTAGACCTTTTTCAATTTAAACTTGAGCAACTTCAAAAGCAACAGCCTAATTCTATTCTCGCGGGGGGGTATTTAGAACCACGACCTCTATACACTTCTTCTAATTATGACAAAATAGGGAATGCCGGGTCCGAAAGTCGTTCCATTCATTTAGGGATTGATTTTTGGGTGTCAGAAACTACGCCTGTTTACAGTTTTCTTGAAGGTCATGTAATGATGGCAGTAAACGATCAGGGTGAAAAAGCATATGGAGGAATGTTAGTCTTAAAACATAAAGCTGCAGGCTTTTGTTTTTTCACGCTCTATGGGCATTTGGATGTTGCTGGTGTATTACAACACGCACCGGGTGATTATATTAAAAAAGGTCAAGAACTTGCTAGAATTGGAGCTTCTTCTGAAAATGGAAATTGGGCACCCCACTTACATTTTCAGTTAATGTTATCTCTTTTAGATTTTATAGATGATTTTCCCGGAGTATGTTTTCCAAATCAAGAAAAGGTTTGGAGCGGAATCTGTCCTGATCCTAATTTACTATTTAAGCGAAATGTTTTAAATACTCATTTTACTTCTAAAGAAAGTGAAATAAAGGTTGATCGTGCGACCTATTTAGGGAAAGGAATGAGTTTACAATACAATACACCAATTCATATTGTTAGGGGGCAAGGGGTATATTTAATTGACAATAAGGGAAGGAAATTTCTTGATACTGTAAATAATGTGGCACATGTAGGACATGAGCATCCTAAGGTTGTAAAAGCAGGTCAGTTACAAATGGGCCTGCTAA
>JBKEHX010000036.1:0-12266 GCA_046711205.1 Flavobacteriaceae bacterium | reverse complement strand
ATCTACTAATATTTTTAGTTCGTGTTTTTCTAAAAATTCTTTAACCTTACTTTTTGAAGTTCCAACCTTAATATGTCTTGCTGGAGAACGGTTTATTAGTTCATCATTTTCTAATTGTTGTAAAAAGTATTTAAAGTATTTGAAATATTTCTTATACGATGTTTCTGATAGTTTGCCTTTAACGGTAGTAACGTTTTGAAGGTAAGTATAGAATCCATTGCAAGTTCTTTTGTCAAGCCATTCTATAGGAATATCCTTGCCATTATAGGCAAGAAAGTGTTTTTTGACACTAATACAACCATCATAACTACTTTTCTCGTAATTCTTTATGTTTTTCGCCCAGTACATCATATAGTCTATGAGGTATTTAGAGTCTTTACCAAAGTTCCTCTTGAACTTCCCTATTCTAATATTTACTCTTAATGCTTCGGCTTGTTCTTCAATAATATTTCTCACCCTTTCGTTGTGCTTCCTTTGAGAGTCATTCTTTGGAGTAGGGAAGGTTTCATAGTCTGAAAAGTATCTTTCTTCTTTATCTGAAGTAGTTTTTGCTTTACCTTTTTCTTTATCCCATATGGTTTCGCCTGTAACTTTATCAAGTAATGGTTTTTGACCATAATATATCCTAATGTAGAAGCCTCGTTTAGATACTTCTTGTGCATCTTTTGGATAAACGTTTACTTTTATATTTTTGTCGTAATTAGACATTTATTGTCGTATAAAAAATGTTAAAGACAAATATACGACATTATAAATACATTTCTTTACATTAAAATGAATTGGACAATACCCATATATTTAAAGTTAAACGAGTGTTTTACAGTAAAAGAACAAGAGTTTAAAGTGTATATTACTTTCCAATACAGAATTGCCCAAAAATAGCTCCTAAAATATCCTCATCAGTATCAATTTCACCGGTAATACTTCCAATATAGAAAATAGCCTCTTTCAGTTCAATGCTCAGTAAGTCTCCAGGAATATCATTTTGTAAACCTTCCATTACTATTTCAAGAGCCTTAAGAGCATTTATGAGCGCATGATAATGACGACTGTTGTTAACAACTACGGATGCATTATTACCCATTTTTTGAAGGGTAGATACTAAGTGTTTCTTAAGAGGGGTTAAGCTTTCTGAAAGTAAAGTAGAAAGGCCCATTCCAAAGGAATGTTCTCTATTATTACATGCTTGAAGCAACTCATTGTTTAAAGTTTCATCAAGCCCATTATTGTAATGATCTATTTTGTTTTCAATTAAAACAAGGTGTAGGTTCTTATGTTGGAGAGATTTAATCTCATCAATTAAATCTTTACGCGATGTTGTTCTTTCGTAGAGGTAAAGGAGGAGTGTGGCTTGGGATATTTTTTCTCTGGCCTTTTTAACCCCCATAGCCTCTACGGCATCTTCAGTTTCGCGTAAGCCTGCAGTATCAATAAATCGAAAGGCTATGCCCTCAATTATTAAGGTATCTTCAATTACATCTCTGGTAGTTCCTGGAATATTAGATACAATTGCTTTTTCTTCCTTAAAAAGTGCATTAAGAAGGGACGATTTCCCAGCATTCGGTTTACCTGCAATAGCAACAGGAACTCCTGTTTTAATAACATTTCCATACACAAATGATTCTTTAAGCGCATAAATGTCTTTGTGTAAGGTTCGTAACAAGTCATTTAATTGATCTTTATTGGCAAAGTTTACCTCCTCTTCGCTAAAATCTAATTCTAATTCGATTAGGGCCTTAAATTGAATCAGTTGTTGCCTAAGTGCCTCCATATTTTTGGAAAAGCCTCCACGCATTTGCTGCATGGCAACACGGTGGGCTGCTTCGCTTTCAGAAGAAATGATATCTGCAACTGCTTCTGCCTGGCTCAAATCCATTTTTTTGTTGAGGTAGGAACGTAAGGTAAATTCTCCTGCTTGTGCTGGAAGAATATCTGAATCGAGAAAGCAACTTATAATTTTCTGAAGTATATATTTAGAGCCGTGGCAAGAGATTTCTACAACGTCTTCACCGGTATATGAGTTTGGTCCCTTAAAAAAGGTCACCAATACTTCGTCAATAAGTTGTTCATCATCTTTAAAATCGGCTAAAAAAGCTGTGTTAGAATTTATTTCTTTCCAAGATTTCTTAGATTTTGGAACAATAAATAGGGCTGCTTTTATAAGTGCTAAAGTCCCTGAAAGTCTAATAACTCCTATGGCTCCACTTCCATGTGGAGTAGATAGTGCAATGATGGTTCCGTCACTTAGCATATTATAAATCTCTTAAATTTTTTTAGTGAAAGTTGCTCGACGCTTGTGTTGGCGGTTTTCGTAATTTTTCCATAACTTTTGAATCGCCGTGTTTTCCTCTAATTCAGGATTAGTTTCTACAATGGTAATGTTGTGCTTATTGAAGGCTTTCTGTATTTCATTAAAAATAATGGCTGTTATTCCTTTGTTTTGATAGTCTGGATGAACTCCAATAAGGTAAAATGAGGCCCGATTATTAAACCACATAGCCTTTAAAAGGTGGCGAATGTTAAATAAATTAATTTTTCCTTTAATTTTTTGAAGAGCTCTTGCAAACGAAGGCATTGTAATGGTAAAAGCAATAAGGCGGTTGTTTTTGTCTACTATACATTTTATAAAATCTTGGTGGACGTACTTGAAATAGCGTTTCTTATAATGTTTTATTTGATAGTTTTGAATTGGAACATATGTTTGAAGCTTATTATAGGTTTCATCTAACAATTGAAACATTTGGTCCACATAGGGAACGATTTCTTTTTTATTATTAAATTTAAGTACCTTTAAATTAAAACGCTCTATTATAACTTTAGAAAAACGCTTCACCCTTTCTGGTGACTTTTCATAGTCAGTAATTTTAATTTCATACTCTACCCATTGCGTAAGTATTGAAAACCCGAGTTCTTTTAGATGCGCTGCATAATAAGGATAGTTGTAGAGTGTAATCATTGTGTTTCGCTCTTCAAAACCTTCAATCAATAATCCCGCTCTATCAAGGTTTGAAAAACCTACGGGACCTTCAATATGGTCCAGCTTATGTTCTTTTCCAAATGCCACTACTTCATCTAAAAGTAATTTGGAAACATTCACATCGTCAATAACGTCAAACCAACCAAATCGAACTTTATTTTTTTTATTTTTTTTTATTTCAATCCAATTAACCATGGCAGCAATACGTCCGACAATTTTTCCTCCTCTTAAGGCAAGGAAAAAGCTCGCTGCTGCGTTTTCATAAACAGGATTGTTTCTAGGGTCTATGGTTTCAATTTCCTCTTTTATAATTGGTGGTGTCCAATACTGATTATTGCGATACAATTCAAACGGGAATTTAACAAAATCGTTGTAATGTTTAGTGGTGGTAATATGTTTTATGGTAATTTCTTGTTCCATATTATTAATTTCTGGCCTTGCGATTTCTTTTACGTTCTTTTTTATTGTTCTTTTTTAAACTTTTTTTAAGCTTTTTTTCTTCTTTCTTAAGTTTTTTAAATTCCAATTCTGCAGAAGATTTAAAGTCTTTGTGAAAATCTAATCGATATGAAACGCCTATGTTTACAGAAAGTTGATGGGGTGTGGTTTTTAAACTAGAGCCAATGGTTCCTTCAAATTGAATGTCATTTGAAAATAAATATGCTGTCCCAAGTCTAAATAATCCATCACTATACAAATCACTTTTTATTCCTTGATGTTCAAAATATACTGACCAAAGTGGATCTAATGTGTGAGTAAGGGTAAGAATATAACTTTTTTCAGGGTATTTAGAAAGGTATCTATCGTAGGTGAGGTTTGTAACAAAAACCCATGTTCCAAAAAAATGGGATTGTGTTACTAAGGTACCTCTTATGTGTGCAAAGGGCTCTTTATCCTGAGGGATATTTAAATTTTGAAAGAAAATCGGACGGTATATGTTTCCAAATACATTATTAAAAGGGAAGGGGTTATTTTTCTCAAAACTGATATTGCTTCCTAATGTAAGGGAAACTGCCGGGAGCAAGTCACGAAGTTTAAAACCATTATTTGCCTTCCAGCTATAGGTGTTAGCTTTTCGTTCCCTTTTAAAAGGATCATAAAGGAGGTATTTTACGCCAATAAAGTTTTTAATAAATCCTTTTTTAGGAATAATAATAGGGGTTGTTGGTATTTTTGATATGAGCCTTCCTATAAGGAATTGGCCTTCATAAGTTAGCTCTAGTGTTTCCTTTATAAATCCCCAACGAATCGATAAAAAACCAATACCGCCATTAAACGTAGAGTTATTATATCCAGAATGGGAATAACGCCTAAAGGCAAAACCAGCCTCAGCTTGCACTACATTTTTTCCTACTGCAAAGGCACCAATCGACAGTCCAGGTCTATTCGAATTAATTTGGTCGGTATATTGTCCTTGGGCTAAAAAAAAAGACATTAAAAGAATTACACTATGTGTGCTACGAATCATATTACAAATATAGGATAAGAAAGTTTTATTCTAGTTGAATACATTCTGTTAATGCTTGATAAATTTCCTTTGATTCAACGTGAATTAATTACTTTTATAGAATAAAATAATTCCGTGGGTATGCTTTTTAAATTTCTGTTACTTTTTTTAGGGGGTATCTATTTTTTACGATTGATTTCACCGTTTCTTTTTAAGCTTTTAATTAGCAATTTCCTTAAAAAAGAAAAAAAACAACGTTATACCCCAAAGAAAGAAGCCAATAGTACTGCAAAACAAACAAAGTCTTCTTCTAATACTATGGGAGAATATATTGATTATGAAGATGTTGAATAAAGATTCGATACGTTCGTTTTTGATGCCCCACTGCCTTATTGTTTTGGCGTTAGGACTCCTGTCAATAGCCTTTTATTACCCTTTGCTAAACGGAAAGACTCTAATTCAGTCTGACATTAGACAATATGAGGGAATGTCACGTGAATTAAAAGCTCATAGAGCCGAAACGGGTGAAGAAACTTATTGGATTAACAATGCCTTTGGAGGAATGCCCACCTACCAATTAGGGGCCAAATATCCTGCTGATTTTTTAAATCCTATCTATTCATTTTTTAGAATTTTACCTCGTCCAGCTCATATACTTTTTTTGTATTTACTAGGAGCTTATGTATTGTTGCTAGTTATACAAATGCCATGGCACATAGCACTTTTCGGTTCGTTAGCTTTTGGTTTTTCCACCTATCTTTTAATTATCCTTCAGGTTGGACATAATACAAAAGCCTTGGCGGTTAGTTTTTTTCCTTTTGTTCTTGCAGGATTATTGCTTTTGCTTGAGAAAAAAAATCTATTGGGATTTATACTTACAACCCTTGCTTTAGGAATGCAGGTAAGGGCCAATCACTATCAAATGACCTATTACCTTCTATTGCTAATGGGGGTTTTTGTTATAGTTCATGGAATTAATGCCTGGAAAGAAAAAAAAGTAACTTCCTTCATCACCTCTATATCATTATTGTTTTTAGCCGGGATTTTGTCCCTAGGGTTTAATGCTACTCCTCTTTTGGCCACAGCTGAGTACACCAAATATAGTACCCGTGGTGAAAGTGAATTAAAACTTCAGCCAGACGGTGGTCCAAAAGAACAAAGTAGTGGCTTGGAATATGATTATATTACAGAATATAGTTATGGAATTTTCGAAAGTCTTAATCTTATTGTCCCTAGAATACAGGGCGGAGGATCTAGCGAAAATTTAGGAAAAGATCATGGAGTTTATGATTTTTTAAGAACCAGAGGAGTAGGGCCAGAACAGGCTAATCAATTTTCTAAAAATGTTCCAACCTATTGGGGGTCCCAGCCAATACTAGAATCACCCGCCTATATTGGTATAAGTGTTTTCTTTTTTGCTCTACTTGCATTGTTTTTTGTGAAAGGGCCTCTCAGGAATTCATTAGCAGTAGGTGTTCTATTCTCACTTTTACTTTCTTGGGGTAAGAATTTTCCCATAGTCACACAATTTTTTATTAATTACTTTCCTTTTTATAATAAGTTTAGAGCCGTAACTTCTATTCAAGTAGTCTTAGAAATTTGTTTTCCTATCCTTGCATCATTGGGACTAAATTGGGCTTTTAATAAACCTGATTTTATTAACATAAAACGAGTTCTGAAAGTTGGACTTATTCCTATTGGAATTTTCATTATTTTGCTTTTATTTCAAGGGACTTTTTCTTTCCTAGGACCTAATGATCCTTATTTTGAAGAAATTTATGGTGCAGATTTAGTCGCCCAAATAGTTAGTGCGAGAAAATCTATTTTCAATGAAGATTTAATAAGGGGAATTCTTTGCTGTATTTTTCTTCTTGGTCTTATAATTGCTGTACACTTTAATAAAATAAAGAAGCCTTTAGCTTTTACTACTATCGTGTGTATTTTACTCTTTGATTTGCTTGGAATTTCTAATCGCTATATAGATTATGATGGTTTTGTTTCAAAAGGAATTGCTCAGAATTCTTTTCAGCAAACTACTGCAGATCAAGCCATTATTCAAGATACCACACATTATCGTGTGTATGAACCGAAACTTAGGTTAACCGGTGCTAGAACTGCTTATTTTCACAATACAATTGGCGGATACCATGGAGCTAAACCACGCCGTTTTGAAGAATTATTTCATTATTACAATGCCCATCAAATTCCAGGGGTATTGGACATGTTAAATGTTAAATACATCCTTTTTCCAAACCAAGAAAGTGGTCTGTTAGAACCTATGCGTAATCCAAATGTTTTAGGGTCCGTATGGACGGTTCAAAAACTACACGAAATGCCCAATGCTGATTCTTTGCTTAAGCGTTTGAAAACTACTGATTTTAAGAAGGAAGCTATTTTTATAAAAGGAAGCATTGGTCCTGAGGTTACTAAAGAATATGAATTTGACTCTTTGGCAACCATAAAACTTTATGAGGTTGCGCCAAATAAAATGCGCTATAGATCATCCAGTAAGTTTTCGCAATTTGCTGTTTTTTCAGAAATGTATTATTCTAAAGGCTGGACGGCAACAGTAAATGGAAAAGAAACACCCATCTTCAATCTAAATTACGTTTTACGTGGTATTTCTCTTGCGCCTGGGATTTCTGAAATAGAATTTTTGTTTGACCCACAAATCATATCAAAAGGAACTTCCATTCGATGGATATGTGCCTTTTTGTTTTTAGGTAGTATTTTGGGGATAGGGTATTTCCAATTCCGGAACAAAAAAACTTTTTAGTTATGGGGATAATTGCTAAACAGTCTATATATAATGTTTTAAGTATTGTCATGGCGTTTATTATTGGTGCCGCTAACATGCTGTTTCTTTACCCTTCGTTTCCAGGCAAAGAATTTCAAGGACTTATTGTAGCACTTTTAGCAAATTCAAACCTTATACAACCTTTTGTCTCCTTTGGAGTTCAGCATACCTTGATAAAATATTTTAGTGACTCCAATACCCAAGAACAGCGCGATAGGTTGTTATGGTTTGCCTTATTGTTTCCGCTATTGATTATAGCAGCAATCATTCCATTATACTTTTATTATAATACTCAAATTTTAGATTTTTTATCGAATAGCAATAAAACAGTACTTCGTTTTCCTGTTTTAATTTTATCGATATCGATAGCTACCGCTTATTTTGAAATATTTTTTAGTTGGTTACGGGTACATTTACAGTCAGTCTTTGGAAACTTTTTAAAAGAAGTATATCCACGTTTATTGACTTTTATTTTACTAATTTTATTTGCTTTTAACCTAATTGATTTAGATCAGTTCATATCGTTTTTGATTGTAGGGTACTACATCCGTCTATTCATTATAGCGGTTTATAGTTTTAATGTGTATAGTCCAGAATTTCAACTTAAACTACCAGATGCTTGGCGTCCCATGTTGAGATATAGTGCTTTGATTTTTCTTTCGGGTGCAGCCGCAAGTTTTATATTGGATATTGATAAGTCAATGATTTATTCCCTTACAAAAAATGAGAATGTAGCCTTTTATGCAGTCGCTTTATATATTGCCACTGTAGTTGAAGCTCCTGGAAGGGCGATGTTTCAGATTATTGGTCCACTTGTAGCTAAAGCATTAAATGAAAATGATTCAGTACGATTAGTGGAGTTATTAAAAAAAAGCAGTCTCAATCTTATGATTTTTAGTGGTTTGGTATTTTTAATTATAAACCTAAATCTAAATGATTTCTACTTAATTATTAATCAAGACGGGTATGCTTCAGCAGCAAGTGTGGTAATAATTGTTTCACTAGGTAAGTTTTTCAGTATGTCTATGGGCTGCTTAAATAATATTATTAGTAATTCGAAATATTACCCATATATATTTTGGTTTTCTATTAGTTCAGCATTTTTAGCTGTTATTTTAAACTATGCCTTTATCCAATCCTATGGAATTATTGGTGCTGCTGTTGCAACACTAATTGTCATTGTTTTTATTAATTCATGTAAAATAATATTGGTTGCCGTTTTATTTAAAACACACCCATACACAAAAAAATCAATTGGAATTATTCTTAGTATTTTCTTTATTTACGGAATTGTTTATTCTGTTCCTACACTATTGCATCCAATAATTTCTATAGGATTAAGGAGCCTTTTTATTGTTGGACTTTTTATGATTCCGTTATTAATTTTTAAATGGTCTGATGATATTGAGGCACTTTTCGATAAAGTGAGTAAGCGACTATTTTAATTTATACTTAAGATATTTTCCAGTATGAGATTTTTTAATTTTTGAAATTTCTTCTGGCGTTCCTTGTCCGACTAGATATCCACCCATTTCTCCAGCTTCAGGTCCTAAATCTATTAAATGATCTGCACATTTTATAAGGTCTAAATTATGCTCAACAACCACAATACTATGTCCTTTATCAATGAGTGCATTAAATGAAGTTAATAGCTTTTGAATATCATGAAAATGGAGTCCTGTAGTGGGTTCATCAAATATAAATAACACCTTATCTTTACTTGCTCCTTGGATAATAAATGAAGCTAGTTTAATTCGCTGCGCTTCCCCACCAGAAAGAGTTGCAGAAGATTGCCCTAAGGTAACATACCCTAATCCTACATCTTGTAGTGGTTTTAGTTTTTTGATTATTTTTTTTGCTTCGTAGGCTATAAAGAATGAAATGGCATCATCTACAGTCATTTCAAGAAGTTGGTCAATAGATACTTCATTAAATTTAACCTCTTGAATTTCTTTTTTAAAGCGTTTCCCTTTACAATATTCACATTCTAGCACAACATCTGCCATAAACTGCATCTCAATTGTAATCGTCCCTTCTCCTTTACAGCTGTCACAGCGACCTCCGTCTACATTAAAAGAAAAGTGTTTGGGTTGGTATTTTCGATTTTTAGACAAACTTAATCCAGCATACAAGGCTCTAATGTCATCATACGCTTTAATGTAGGTAACTGGGTTGGAGCGCGAAGATCTTCCAATAGGATTTTGATCAACAAACTCTACACTTTTGAGGGAGTTTAAATCACCTTTTAAATCAGTATAAGCTCCTGGTTTTTCAGAATAAATATCAAAATGACGCAAGAGTGAGGGGTAGAGTATCTTCTTCACCAAACTGGTTTTTCCGCTTCCAGAAACACCACTAATAACCGTAAGACATCCTAGGGGAATTTCAATATCAATATTTTTTAAATTATGCTCTCTAGCACCAATAATTTGAAGTTTATTATTAGAGGTTCTCCTTTTAGTGGGTACATCAATTTTACGGGCACCATTAAGATAGTCAGCGGTAAGTCCTTTACTCATTATGATTTCATTAAAGGAACCTTGTGCGATTATTCTCCCTCCTAGTGTGCCTGCTTCCGGGCCTATATCAATCACTTGATCTGCGGAGCGCATAATTTCTTCATCATGCTCAACCACAATTACACTATTCCCTAAATCACGAAGTATTTTTAATACCTCAATAAGCTTTTGATTATCTCTGGAATGTAACCCAATTGAGGGTTCATCTAAAATATACATTGACCCCACTAGACTACTTCCAAGGGAAGCGGCTAGTTGAATACGTTGAGATTCTCCCCCAGACAGGGTATTAGAGCGTCTGTTAAGCGTCAAGTAACCCAAACCTACTTCCTTGACAAATTTTAGCCTACTATTGATTTCTTTGAGTAACCTTTTTGAAATTTCATGATCTTGTTCGTTGAGGGATAGTTTATCAAAAAAAAGAATTAATTTATCAATTGATATTTGAAGTAAGTTTGGTAAGCTTTTGTTGCATATTTTAACATAGGAAGCCTCATTTTTTAAACGTGATCCGTTACATTGGAAACATTTAGTTTTTCCTCGGTAACGTGAAAGCATAACACGGTTTTGAATTTTATAATTCTTTGCTTCTATTTTTTTAAAAAAGGGAGTTATTCCAGTAAAATAAGAATTACCATTCCATAATATTTCTACTTGTTCTTCTGAAAGCTCAAAATATGGCTTGTGAATCGGAAAGTCAAAGAGGTAAGCATTGTTAATGAGTGTGTTATAAAATTTACGCATCCCTGTTCCGCGCCAAGGGACAATAGCGTTATCATAAATAGACATACTAGTGTCTGGTACTACTAATTCTGGATCAATTCCAATAAGATTTCCGTAACCCTCACAGGCTGTACAGGCACCAAGTGGATTGTTAAAACTAAATAAATGGATAGTTGGTTGTGTAAATATAAGGTCATCCATCTCAAGCTTATTCGAAAATTCGTAACGCTTTTTATCTTTAAGTGTCAAAAGAGAACAATACCCTTTTCCTTCGTAAAAAGCGATTTCAATTGCATCTGAAACACGATTGTAAAAGTCTTCTTGATGACGAATAACTAGACGGTCGACAACTAAATCAAAACTTTTTTTAGGTGTTTGTTTTAGCTCATCTATAGAGTGTGTTTCGTTTTTATAATAGATACGTGCAAAACCTTGCTGAATAAATATCTTTAGTTTTTCTGCTAGCGTTCTGTTTGGATCTTCTGAAATAGAGCAGAGCAGGAGGAGTTTCTCTCCTTCCTTTAGGTTTTTAAGTAAGTTGATAACATCGGTAACCGTATCCCGTTTAACTTCTTGATTAGAAATTGGTGAATAGGTTTTTCCAATTCGGGAAAATAAAAGTTTAAGATAGTCGTAAATCTCAGTTTTTGTCCCTACTGTAGAACGAGGATTTGAGGTATTTACTTTTTGTTCTACTGCAATGGCTGGGGATAATCCCTTTATAAAATCAACTTTCGGCTTGTTAAGACGTCCCATAAATTGCCTTGCATAGGAAGAAAGACTCTCTACATAACGTCGTTGACCTTCGGCATAAAGTGTGTCAAATGCTAAGGATGATTTACCAGATCCAGACAGGCCTGTTATTACGGTTAATTTATTTCTAGGTATTGCAACATCAATATTTTTTAAATTATGTAAATGCGCTCCTTTTATTATTATATGGGTCTTCGGATCGTAGTCCAAAATATTCTTCATAGTCTTTTAAAGGCACCTAATTTACGATTATTAAATTTTATTTTTCATGGCATTACACGAAAACCAATTATTAATTGTTAATAACTTTAAAAAACGTATATTTGTTTTAAATAAATAAGCCTATAGTATAAAATTACTTTTAATTATCACGGATTTTTAACGGCATTCTTGCCAAAGTAATTTTATTATGAATATCAACAATTCTTTATTACCAAACGACGCAACCCTTGTACAGGAGTATATTTCTGGTTCAGAGATAGCACTCGAAAAATTAATTAAGCGACACCAGCTTAGGATTTTTAATTATATAAAATCTAAAGTTTTGGACCGCGATACTGCCGAAGATATTTTTCAGGACACTTTTATTAAGGTGATTAAAACATTAAAAAATGGTGTTTATAGTGAAGAAGGCAAGTTTTTGCCTTGGGTTATGCGTATCGCTCACAACCTAGTTATTGATTTTTTCAGAAAAAAAAACCGTATTCCAACAATTAAAAACAATGATGAGTATGATATTTTTAAGTTTATTTCTGACAGTACACCAAATATTGAGAGTACGCTTTTTCACGATCAATTGGTTAAAGATTTACAGAATTTAATGCAGGAGCTTCCAGAAGATCAAAAAGAAGTACTCACCATGCGATTATATCAGGACATGAGCTTTAAAGAAATCGCTAAAAACACTAATGTAAGCATCAATACAGCACTAGGTAGAATGCGTTATGGAATCATAAACTTAAGAAAACTAGTGCAGAATCATCAAATTATTTTAGAATAGGGAACAATTTAAATGTCATTCTAACGTTATTTATGTATAACTATGTTTAT
>JBKEHX010000035.1:0-12372 GCA_046711205.1 Flavobacteriaceae bacterium | reverse complement strand
CACCACGCAAAGGATATAATTTTCAAAATAGACGATGTTGTTGGAGTTTCTAGAACAGAAACTATGATTTCCATGGAAGAAAGCATTAATGATAAGAAACGCTTAATGCACCATATTTTTAACGAACTTTAAAAGAAAATACCTTAAAATGGCCCGTAAACCAAAAATTGAACGATTTAACGAAAAAATTCTTTCCCGATTTCAAATTTATAACAGTCTTTTTTTAACTCTTCCTTTTGAAAACATAAAGAAAACATCTTTATTACTCCCTTTATTTGCTGACTTTTGTAAGATAGGTTATGAAGAAAAAAAGAACCCAAAAGATATTGTAAATTCTTTCTTAGCGCACTATGCATCTCATTTAAATGAGGAAGAACATAATAATTTATTGTTTCATTTTATTCAGTATATAGAGCGACAGGTAGTTCTTTTTGACGCGATTGAAGATGCTGGTTTTTCTTATGTAAACAACATGCATGGAAGAGGAACTTTGCGAAACATAAAGGATGAGGTAAATAACAAGCAACTCTCTAAAGCTTTAACAGAGTATATAATGCGTGTTAAAGTGCGCATTGTTCTTACAGCACATCCAACCCAGTTCTATCCTGATAACGTATTGGTTATTATCAATGAACTTTCTAAGGCAATTGCTAATGACGAGTTAGATAGTATTAAAAAACTTTTGGTACAGCTTGGAAAAACACCTTTTTATAAAAAAGAAAAACCCACTCCTTTTGATGAGGCAGTGAGTCTTATTTGGTTTTTAGAGAACGTGTTTTATCACTCTGTAAGTACCATATATAATTATATTACAGAGCATATTATTGACTCCAATGATTTAGATAATTCAATTTTTGATTTTGGTTTTTGGCCAGGAGGAGATCGCGACGGAAACCCTTTTGTAACATCAAATATAACTTTAAAAACAGCCAAAAGATTAAAGTTTTCAATTTTAAGAAACTATTACCGAGACCTTCGTAAATTAAAACGCAAAATCACCTTCCCGGATGCGGAGCAAAGAATTGCAAACCTTGAGGAGACCGTTTTCAATGAGTTGTTTTATCCAGAAAAAAACAAAAATTTTTCATTAAATATTTTAGTGTTTGAATTAGAGTTTGTTTTGGAATCGATAATGAAAGAGCATAATGGTTTGTATTATGAAGAAGTTAAAGACATGATTCATAAAATGAAGATATTTGGATTACATTTTGCAAGTTTAGATATTCGTCAAGACTCAAGGGTACACCATGGAGTGTTCACAGAAATACTTTCTCATCCCGATATTCAATCGTATGTAAAAGGGCTCCCAGAAAACTACACTAAATTAAGCACTGAAGAACGTTGCAATGCCCTTTCTTTAATGACGGGAGATGTTTCTCCTTCAATTTATATAGATCAAATTACACAGCAAACCCTGGAAAGCATTCGCGTAATGCAACAGATACAGCAAACCAACGGAGAGCGTGGTAGTAATCGATATATTATTAGTAACTGTCAAACACTAGAGAATATTCTAGAGTTATTTGCTATGTGTCGCCTTAGTGCATGGGACGAACCAACAATAGATTTTATTCCTCTTTTTGAAACGATCTCAGATCTTAAAGAGGCAGTAAGCATTATGGAGGGTCTTTTTGTTAATCCCGTCTATCAAAAGCACTTAAAAAGGCGTAAAAATAAACAAACGGTTATGTTAGGTTTTTCTGATGGAACAAAAGATGGAGGTTATTTGATGGCCAACTGGAGTATCTATAAAGCAAAAGAAGCATTGAGTGTATTGGCTTCTAAATATGAAATTTCCATAGCCTTTTTCGATGGAAGAGGTGGGCCTCCAGCACGTGGAGGAGGAAATACGCATGAGTTTTATGCTTCCATGGGAGATACCATTCAAAATGATGATATCCAACTTACTATTCAAGGTCAAACCATTAGTTCAAACTTTGGTACTATAGATTCTTCTCAGTTTAATTTAGAGCAATTACTTAGCTCTGGAATTGCAAATCAAATTTTAAACCCTGGAGAAAACAATCTTTCCCCTGAAGATAGAATAACCATGGAGGTAATGGCTAATCATAGTTATCAAGCTTATCAAGATTTTAAGGCACATAAAATGTTCATTCCTTACTTAGAGCGTATGTCCACATTACCTTATTACGCTAAAACCAATATTGGTAGTCGCCCTTCAAAAAGAGGAAAATCTTCTTCGCTTCAATTTGAAGACCTTCGTGCCATTCCGTTTGTTGGAGGCTGGAGTCAGTTGAAACAGAACGTGCCTGGTTTTTATGGTGTTGGTACTGCTATTCAACATTTTGTAAAAGAAGGAAAATTAGTAGATGTTAAGCAGTTATACAGAAATTCTCGTTTCTTTAGAACGTTGTTATTCAATAGCATGATGAGTTTAACAAAATCTTTCTTTCAGCTTACAGCTTATATGAAAGACGACAAGGAGTTTGGTGCTTTTTGGGAATTAATTTTTAACGAATATACCCTAACCAAAGAATTGTTACTTGAAGTAAGCAATTTTAATTCTCTAATGGAAAATGAACCTGCAGGAAAGGCATCGATAAAGGCAAGGGAGAAGATTGTTCAGCCTTTACTAACGATCCAACAATTTGCATTAATGCAATTACAAGAATTGACATCGTCTAAAGATACAGACCCTAAAAAGATTGAAATTTTAGAGGCAATGATTACCCGCTCTTTGTTTGGAAACATTAATGCTAGTAGAAATTCTGCTTAAGTAGCTGCGTAATACTCAAAAGCTTTTGAAAAGAGTTCTTGTGGAACCTCAACATCAATGTCTGGTGTTCCTATAGCTTTTAATAACACAAAGTTAATACGTCCTGCTTTATTTTTTTTATCATGGCATAATAAGGCTAATATTTTATGTTGTTCTTCTTTTGTAATGTTAACGACACCATAATAGCTTGTAAAGGTAGCTTTAATATCATCTGCTTCTTTGCTATTGAGTCCACTACAATGAATAGATAAATAGGCCTCTAGAATCATGCCAATTGCAATTGCTTCTCCATGAAGAAGGCGATTTTTTGAAGGAGTTATTAAAAAGTAAGACTCTATTGCATGGCCTAAGGTATGTCCATAATTTAAAATCTTTCGTAACCCTTTTTCTCTTGGATCTTCAAGCACTACTTTACTTTTAACTTTAATGGAGGAAATAATATATTTAGCAAGAACACTAGGTTTTAATTCCTTGAGTGTCTTGAGAGTTTTCCAATATCGAGGTTTAGCAATCAACCCGTGTTTTAGCATTTCAGCAAAGCCACTGCGTATTTCATTATTTGGAAGGGTATTTAACCAGTCACTATCTACAATTACTTGTTTTGGCTCTTGTATAATTCCAATTTGATTTTTTAAAGGCCCTAAGTCAATACCGGTTTTTCCTCCCACAGAGGCATCAACCATAGAAAGAAGGGTAGTGGGGATGTTGAAAAAATCAATCCCCCGTTTAAAAGTACATGCTACAAATCCGCCTAGGTCTGTGACTACGCCACCCCCTAAGTTGATGAGGACACTATTGCGATCTGCTCCAAGAGAGGATAGCTCATTCCATAGAGCTTCACAGGTCATCAGGTTTTTATTTTGTTCACCAGCATCCATGGTTAAAACCGTAGCGTTTTGAAGGTTTGTAATGCTAATAAATCGTTTTAAACAATAGGTTTTGGTGTTGGTGTCAACTAAAATAAAAATAGAGCTATAGCCTTGTTTATTTAAGAGGGCTGATAAACCTTCAAGTCCCTCCTTGTTATAGGAAATTTTAATTTGTTCTTTCATGTTGGCTTCAAAGAATACAAAAATAAGTATTTAATAGGAGCTAATGTTTTAATTCCCCCAGATTAAAGGTTCTCTAAAATTATTCTGAGTCGCTCCAAACCTTGAGTACGTGCTTTAATATTAGCTTGGCTAGCATCAGCTGACTCCCCCGCTCTAAAAAACCCATGTCCTGCACCTTCATAAATTATAGGTTCAAATATTAGGTTGGCTTCTATCATTGCATTTACACTGGCTGGAAGGGAAGCGTTTACACGGTTGTCATTACCTCCATAAAAACCGTAAACGGGTACTTGGATATTTTTGTAAGCAGCTTGATTTTCAGGACCGCTACCATAACAGACTATGGCAGCTTCAATTTCATTTGAAAGTGTTGCAAAATTAAAGGATTGACTTCCGCCCCAGCAAAAACCAATAACAACAACTTTTCCATTTCCCGAGGGTATTGACTTGGCATAAGCAACACTAGCGATGAGTGTAGCGTTAATTTGAGTAGGGTCTAGCGAATAAATCCCTGTTCTTGCGGCGTCTGAATTTGGGTAATCTGCTGTATCACCACCCTTTGGAGCGGTTCCAGATAAAAAATCCGGTGCTAAACTAATATAACCCATTTCTGCAATTTGATCGGTCATGCTTCGTGCCCAATCATTAAGACCTCTGTTTTCATGAATAACAATGACTACCGTTGCTTTCTCTGAAACTTCAGGATAAGCTAAAAAACTTTTAACAGATTGTGAAGCCGAAGAAAAGGTAACCCACTCATGGTGGCGCGGTGAATTATCTAAACGCTCTAAGTCGCTTTGAGACCAGCAAAAGCTACTAAAAAGTGCACTCAAAATAAGAAGTTTGTTCATGGGTATCTAGATTTAATAGAAAAAGAAACTATTCACGCTTAAAACTTTTTTTAACGCGATCTAAATTTCGTTTGTTGTCTCGATCTTTTAACGTTTCTCTTTTGTCATATAGTTTTTTTCCTTTGGCCAAAGCAATGTGAACTTTTGCAAATCCTTTTTCGTTGATAAATAAACGTATGGGTACAATAGTAAAGCCTCCATTTTTAATTTCCTTATGTAATTTTTTCAGCTCTTTTTTGTTAAGCAATAACTTTCGTTGTGCTTTTGGCCGATGGTTAAACCGCGTACCAAAAGCGTATTCATCAATTTGCATATTGACCGTAAAAAGTTCTCCACGCTCACTGAATTCACAAAAACTTTCGGCAATAGAGGCCTTGCTGTTCCGCAACGATTTTATTTCTGTTCCAGTCAGTACAATGCCTGCGGTATAGTTTTCTATGAGTTCATACTCAAACCGCGCACGTTTGTTCTTTATACTTACTTCTTTTTGCACAAGACAAAGGTACTACTAATCTCTTAGGTTGCTGCTTTGGTCTTTCTGAAAAGAACACAAGTTATTTTCATCTTTGAAAATTGTTTTGTTTAATTTAATGATACTGAATATTATATTTAATATCGAGTGGATTAAAACTAAAATAAACGCACTTGTTCAGCGTGTTAATTACTTATGGATAATTGTATTTTATTTTGAATAAATGAGGCTGTTCTCCCGCTACAAATTCTTAAATTTAACCCGATAAAAAACTAACTTATGCAACGTGATACCATAATCTTTGATCTCATTAACCAAGAAGAACAACGCCAACTCAATGGAATTGAATTAATTGCATCTGAAAACTTTACAAGTCCAGCTGTAATGGAAGCTACGGGATCTGTTTTGACTAATAAATATGCTGAAGGATATCCTGGTAAAAGATATTATGGTGGTTGTGAAGTTGTGGATCAAATCGAGCAATTAGCTATTGACCGAGCAAAAGAATTATTTGGTGCTGATTATGCTAATGTTCAGCCTCACTCAGGCTCTCAGGCAAATACAGCTGTATTTCATGCATTTTTAAAACCAGGCGATCGTATTTTAGGATTTGACCTTTCACACGGCGGACATCTTACTCATGGCTCTCCTGTTAATTTTTCTGGTCGTTTGTATGAAGCTCATTTTTATGGTGTAGAGGAAGATACAGGTCGTTTGGACTATAAAGCTATTATGGCGAAAGCTAAAGAGGTAAAACCAAAAATGATTATTGCAGGAGCTTCGGCATATTCTCGTGATATCGACTTTGCTGAATTTCGTGCAATTGCCGATTCTGTAGATGCTTTTTTACTTGCAGATATATCTCACCCCTCCGGTATGATTGCTACAGGTCTTTTAAGTGATCCAATGCCACATTGCCACGTTGTAACAAC
The DNA here is from genome assembly GCA_046711205.1 of Flavobacteriaceae bacterium. Taxonomy (GTDB): domain Bacteria; phylum Bacteroidota; class Bacteroidia; order Flavobacteriales; family Flavobacteriaceae; genus MS024-2A. The sequence continues at coordinate 6,328 of JBKEHX010000035.1, read as the reverse complement.
AACGACTCATAAAACACTTCGTGGACCAAGAGGTGGTCTTATTTTAATGGGGCAGGATTTTTACAATCCATTTGGGTTAACCTTGAAAAACGGTACACCTCAAAAAATGTCACATTTACTAAACATGGCTGTATTTCCTGGAAATCAAGGGGGACCTTTAGAACATGTAATTGCAGCCAAAGCAATTGCTTTCCAAGAGGCGCTTCAACCATCATTTAAAGTGTATATGGAGCAAGTTAAGAAAAATTCTCAAGCAATGGCGGCTGCATTCGTTTCTAAAGGATACCACTTAATTTCTAAAGGAACAGACAATCATATGATGTTGATTGACCTTCGTAATAAAAATATTAGTGGAAAAGCTGCTGAAAATGCTTTGGTGAAAGCAGATATTACGGCCAACAAAAACATGGTCCCTTTTGATGATAAATCCCCTTTTGTAACTTCAGGAATTCGTATTGGAACCGCTGCTATTACTACACGAGGTCTTAAAGAAGCAGATATGGCTGAAATTGTAGACTTAATTGATCGAGTAGTTATGAATCATGAAAATGAAGTGATAGTGTCATCGGTTGCTACTAAAGTTCATTCGTTAATGAAAGGCAGACCATTGTTTACGTCTTAATTAACTTTAAAAAGTAAATTCTAGCTTTTTTAAAATTGATTTAATCATCGAAATAGCTGAATTATTTTTTCGGGGATTGGTTCTGGTTTTAGTGTTTCAGGATTCAAATAACACCATTGCGTGGGACATCGAACAACTAGTTTTTTAGTGTCTTTAAAGTAGATTTGAACAAGACGTTGCGAAAGAACCCCTTCTGTTTTGGTTAAATGTGTCTTAAGGGTTAACTATTTATTTAATTTTGCAGGGTGCTTGTAATTAATTTAATGACTACGAGCTACCCAAATTCCATATTCTCCCGAGTTTTCTTTGGTAAGCTTATTTCAATGTGATTTAGCAATCTCCTGAATCTATTGAAGGTATTGAACATTATTAACGTGTCTAAATGTTCACTTTTTATTTGAAGATTATATTGATGGATTTTACTCATTCTTAGGTATAATAGACACTTCAAATAGTTTGCTCCAGTTTTTACCAGTGACGAAAAAGGTGTTTCTTTTCTTGTGAAAGGCAATGCCATTTAAAACGTTAAGATTTGGATGTTGCTTGACTTGTTTTTTTAAACCTGTAAAATCAATAACACCCTCTACAGTTCCGCTGCTTGGGTCAATAATAACAGCTACTTCTTTATTAAATTGATAGGTATTGGCATATATCTTTCCATCCACCCATTCCAGTTCATTTAGGTTTTGTAATGCTGTTTTATGAGTCATTACTTGAATGCTCCTTAGTTCCTTGTATGTATTTGGATCTAATATCCAAATACGATTACTCCCATCAGATTTATACAAAAAATTTCCGTCATTACATAAGCCCCAGCCTTCTTTGCTTGATTCATAAGGGAACGCTTTTTGCAGATCAAGAGTAGTCTTGTTATAAACAAAACCTTTCATAGCCTTCCAAGTAAGTTGAATGACTTGATTCTCTAAAATTGTTAAACCTTCACCAAAATAACTCTTATCTAAGAGTTTGTTTTTAATAACTTTACCTGAGTCAAATTCTACTGTTCTAAGAGTTGATTGACCATTAAGACCTGTGCTTTCATATAACAGATCCCCATCAAATTCCAACCCCTGAGTATAGGATGATATGTCATGAGGGTAGCTATTTAAAACGGTATAGGTATAAAGTTTTGGTGGAGTTACAGCTAATAAAGTAAGAGTAGTTTCTGTGGTTATAGTTTCGGTATTTTTTGTAACAATAGCTTTAATCGTTTGTATCCCTAAAGGTTCGTTTGTGAAAACATGATTTTTCTCAATAGGCTTATCATTAAGATAATATTGAACATTTGTCAATTCACTTTGTTTTTTTAGATTTAAGTTAAGTGTGTCTCCCCATGTGACTTTATTATTTTCAATACCGGTCTTAATTTTTAATATCGTTTTAGATTGATCTCCACACGTTAAAAGAAGAAGGGTAGATAGTAAGTAGAGTATAACTTTCATGAGCGAAACTATTGATATTAAATTTAAGAAATAATTGAAACGAAATTAAGCATTTAAAATGATTGTTGAAATCAGATGAAGACCTTATATTTGCATTGGGCAAGTCCTACACAACCAGCTCCTGTTGAATTCCCCCAGGGCGGGAACGCAGCAAGGGTAGGCAGTTGTAGCGGTGTGATGTGGGTTGCTTGCCCTTTTTTAATTCTTTAATTAAGAGAGTGTAAAAAGAAAAAATAACGTTCAACTTATACGTTAAAGAGTTATTAAAATGGAAAAAGTTGTTGTAATCACAGGTGCCTCCTCAGGCTTAGGACTTGCTACTGCGTTACACTTAAATGAAATAGGGTATCAAGTATATGGTACCAGCAGAAATCCAGAAAAACATTTAGATTTTCTTCCTTTCCCATTACTTCCTCTAGAAATCACTAATAGCACTTCTATACATTCATGTGTGGCATTGGTTTTAAAAGAAACTGGTCGCTTAGATGTTTTAATCAATAATGCAGGTGTAGGTATTACAGGACCTATGGAGGAAATTGACTCCGCTGAAGTTGTAGCAAATTTTGAAACCAATTGTTTTGGACCTTTGCAAATGGCACAGGCCGTATTACCAAAAATGAGAGCACAAAATTCAGGTTTAATAATCAATATCACCTCCATTGGAGGCGTTATGGGCCTTCCTTTTCGCGGGGTGTATTCTGCTTCAAAAAGCGCATTGTCAATCATGACAGAAAGTCTACGGATGGAAGTTAAATCTTTTGGTATAGAAGTATGTTGCCTTGCGCCAGGTGATTATACTACAGATATTGCCTCAAGAAGATACCATGCACCGATCATTGAAAATTCTCCTTATCAAGAAATTTATCAGGAAAGTTTAGACACCATGAATGCTCATGTCGCAGAGGGTAATCCTCCAAAAGAAATTGCGGTTGCTATTGCTAAAATCATTAAAAAAGGTAAGCCTGCAGTTCACATCCAAGTAGGGCCCTTTATGCAAAAGTTTTCTATAATATTAAAAGGCATTCTCCCTAATCGTATATTTGAAAAACTAATTATGAATTATTACAAACTTTAAACCACAGTTATGAAATTTTTTATTGATACTGCCAACTTAGATGAGATTAGAGAAGCACAAGCACTTGGCGTGCTTGATGGTGTTACTACAAACCCTTCCTTAATGGCTAAAGAGGGAATTAAAGGTGAAAAAAACATCATTCAGCATTATATCGATATATGTGAAATTGTAGATGGAGATGTTTCTGCAGAAGTAATTTCGGTAGACTTTGAAGGTATGGTGAAAGAAGGTGAAAAATTAGCAGCTTTACACCCACAAATTGTAGTTAAAATTCCAATGATTGAAGATGGAGTTAAAGCATTAAAGTATTTTTCTGATGAAGGGGTAAAGACAAACTGTACCCTTATATTTTCTTCAGGACAAGCTTTATTAGCAGCAAAAGCAGGAGCAACCTACATGTCTCCTTTTATTGGACGTTTGGATGATATCTCTACTGACGGTTTAAGCTTAATACAAGAAATTAGAGATATTTATGATAACTATGGCTTTCAAACTCAAATATTAGCGGCTTCAGTTCGTCACACGATGCATGTTATTGAATGCGCTAAAATTGGTGCTGATGTAATGACTGGACCTCTTTCATCAATTAAAGGCCTATTAAAACATCCTCTAACTGATAGTGGACTTGCTAAGTTTTTAGAAGATTATAATAAGGGTAACTAGAGTTTGTCTAAAAGCGCTCCAAAAGCTTGGTCAGAAAAATTACCAAACCCTTCAATAATGATACCTCTTCGATCAATTACAATCGCTTTATTAAGAAGGGTTAACACCCAAGCTTCACTCGCTTTTTCAAAATCAACAATCGCAAACTGATTCTCAGGATTGATTTCCATTATTTTTTGAACCTTATCTACCATTGTGTTAAACGGTTGAATGCAAATACCAATAAAACGAAGTTGCGAATTTTTGGCTTCAAATTTTTTAACACTTTCTAAGGTATTTCTATAATGATTCATTTGGGTTTGAGACCAAAAGTAAACAACAGTAGTTTTTTCTGACTCAATACTCTTACTGTTTATAGTATCTCGGCTTACATTTTGAAGCTGTATCGAAGGCAAAGGCTGATCTGATTCCATTCTGCTAATGTTAGCATGAAGTGTTAAAACTTCTGTTAGGTAGGTGGATGAATTATTAACTGTTGCATAATATTGCAAAAAACGTTCGTGTTGATTATGGTTTTCAAAAGTTAGTATTTCTTCAAAAGCTATGGCACGCGCCAAATTATTTCGTAAAACAGGTCCAGTAATGTTATCATCTAAAATCTCTAAGCGTTTAATATTAAAATCCGTTGTTTGTTTTTGATTAAAGTAAGTTTTATTCCTATCAAGCGCCTTTTGACTAATGAAATTTAAAATATAATTAACATAAGGATCAAAGAATGCAAGGTCATTATCACCAAAATTTAAAAACCTACGGTACCCAAAATACAAACTATCCTTTTCTGCATCCCAGATAGTGCCGCGCAAAAGCGCATAGCGTTCCCTAATACTTGCATAGTGATAAATGAATGCAGCTTGAGTTATCTTTTGTGCAATAGGAGAGAGTGAATTCACTGAATCCATCTGGATCCATAAATTCTTTTTTTCTAAGAGTAAGGAATCCAAAATACTAGTAAAAGTTTCACTAATACTTGAATATTTTGATGATAGGTATTTGTTTTCAGCCTCTTGTTTTAAAAGTAATTCCATTAAAAAATTATTTTTAGAAGCACCAACACCTGAATATACAATCGATTCATCAAAGGCAATAGCATTTATTCGTACCCAAAGACTATCTTTTTCTTCTAACAATATAGTTTGATATTCAGGGTGGTGTTCCAGCTTGTAAATGCCACTAACAATAGAATCAAACTTTTTTTGAAAGCGTAGATTTTTATCAAGATCAAGCATATCAACTACCGTGTTCCCTTTGTAAAAAGTAATTGATCGTGATGAAGGATTAATGATTTTACCACCAAAAAATATACCACTTCGTTCTTTTGGAGCCTTACAACCACAGCAAACAATTATAAATAGGATTCTGAAAATAAGTTTTTGTATCACAACTCTAAAATAACATTTTAAATCATTAAAAATCTTTGCTTGAAGTTAAAAAATAAGTATGGAGTCTGTTTAGTATTTATGTAAGTTTGCATTTCAAAAATAAATCACTATGATATCTGTTTCAAACCTTTCAGTTCAATTTGGTAAGCGTGTTTTATTTGATGAAGTAAATACAAGTTTTACTTCCGGTAATTGTTATGGTATTATTGGTGCCAATGGCGCAGGTAAATCAACTTTTTTAAAAATTCTATCAGGGAAACAAGATGCAAATTCTGGAAGTGTTTATTTAGAGCCCGGAAAACGGCTGTCTGTTTTAGAGCAAAATCATAACTTCTATGATGAAAGTACTGTTTTAGAGACTGTTTTAAAAGGGAATACTTCGCTCTTTAAAGTTAAGGAAGAAATGGATGCGCTTTATGCTAAAGAAGATTTTTCTGATGCTGATGGAGATCGTGTTGGCGAATTACAAATTGTATTTGAAGAAATGAATGGTTGGAACGCAGATAGTGAGGCGGCAGCTTTATTATCAAATTTAGAAATTCCAGAGGCCCTTCATTATTCTCTTATGCGGGATTTGGATGGAAAGCAAAAAGTAAGGGTATTGTTGGCACAGGCATTATTTGGAAATCCAGATGTGTTAATTATGGATGAGCCCACCAATGATCTAGATTATGATACAATCATGTGGCTAGAAGGTTTTTTAGCAAATTATGATAATACCGTTATTGTGGTTTCTCACGACCGTCACTTTTTAGATGCTGTTTGCACACATATTTCTGATATTGATTTTGGTAAAATCCATCATTTTTCCGGAAACTATACCTTTTGGTATGAATCCTCTCAATTAGCATTGCGCCAACGGACACAGCAAAATAAAAAATCTGAAGAAAAGAAAAAGGAATTACTAGAGTTTATTGCCCGTTTTTCTGCGAACGTTGCTAAATCAAAACAAGCAACTTCTAGAAAGAAAATGATTGATAAGTTAGATATCGAAGAAATTAAACCTTCAAGTAGAAGGTACCCCGCTATTATATACGAACAAGAACGTCAAGCAGGCGATCAAATACTAAATATTGAAAATCTATCTGTTTCAAATGATGGAGTATTTCTATTTAAAGATGTTCATCTAAATTTATCAAAAGGAGAT
>JBKEHX010000034.1:0-12618 GCA_046711205.1 Flavobacteriaceae bacterium | reverse complement strand
TAGAAGGTACCCCGCTATTATATACGAACAAGAACGTCAAGCAGGCGATCAAATACTAAATATTGAAAATCTATCTGTTTCAAATGATGGAGTATTTCTATTTAAAGATGTTCATCTAAATTTATCCAAAGGAGATAAGGTAATTATTTATGCGAAAGATACGCGTGCAATTTCTGCATTCTACAGTATATTAATGGGGGAGAGAAAAGCGGACACTGGATCTTTTGATTGGGGCATTACTACTTCCCAAGCATATCTACCCTTAGATCATGATGTTTTTTTTGAAAACCCTATGAGTCTTGTGGATTGGTTGCGTCAATATGCCAAAACAGAAGAGGAGCGTGAGGAAGTGTTTTTACGCGGTTTTTTAGGTAAAATGCTTTTTAGTGGAGAAGAAGCACTGAAAATGTCAAATGTACTCTCAGGAGGTGAAAAAGTTCGATGCATGCTATCTAAAATGATGATGGAACGTGCAAACGTACTTTTATTAGAAGAGCCTACTAACCATTTAGATTTAGAGTCTATTACTGCATTTAATAACTCGTTGAACAATTTTAAAGGAACACTTTTGTGCAGTACCAGTGATCATGCTTTTGCGCAGACTTTAGGTAAGCGTATTGTTGAATTAACCCCTAATGGAGTTATTGATAGGCATGCTACATTTGATGAATACATGACCGATTCAAAAATAAAGGAGCTTCGGGAGAAAATGTTAGGGTAATACAAAGTTCTCTTTTTAATCATTGATTCAAATCTTACGCATTACAAGTATCTTAATTTAATGCTTATAAAATTGATAGATTCAGATATTGAAAATTTAATGTCTGAAAATATGGGTTTTTTAAATCCAACAGGAAAATAATTTGAATAACCATAGCCTTCTTTAGGGATGCCTAAAAAATTATAACTCATTTCTTTATCATTATCCTCATCATCAAGAATAGCTATTCCATAAACGCCAGATGGAAGTCTTATTGATTTTTTAAGAATTCCATTTATAAATTGTTCTTTAGAAGCAATAATTTTTTTAAATGAATTATCATTGGTGAAATGATCTTTATTTTTAAAAACAGCAATAAGTATATTTCCTTTTTGAGGGTTTCTAATATTTGCAATTTCAATAGTTAATGTTGTTTGAGAATAAAGAAATGATCCGGCCAATAGGAATAAAAACGTACTGAAACTTAATTTCATTTTTAAAAAATTTAGGAGTATTCAATAATACCAGATAAACCAATATTTTAAAGATAATGGCATATCAAAAAAGCCATATTAATTAGACAACTTTTTGATTAGAAATAATCCATAAACCATGAGCTTTACCAGAAGAATGCATACAATCCAGCTAAAATTATTAGTAAGGCAAAAGAGAAAATATTGAAAACAGGGGAAGTACCAAATATTCCTTTTTCAAGTTCAATACTTTTGGCGTCATCTTTGTCCTTGTTTTCTTTCAAGCTTACAATTGCAATAACCGCCATAGACAATAAAGCTGTTAATCCCATTTGATCTAGGAAGGGTAGAGTTGGAAAAAAATCTTCTAATACAGAGTCTGTCATCCATCCTTTAGGGCCAATTTTAAAGAATAATGCTATAGGTATTGATATTAATGCGCCATAAATCGCTCCTTTATTTGAAGTTTTTTTCCAGAATAAACCAAGAATAAATACCGCTAAGATCCCTGGACTTACTACACCAGTATATTCTTGTATGAATTGAAATGCCTGATCGATACCACCTAATAAAGGGGCCATGATGGTTGCAATGACTAATGCAACCAATGCAGAGATTCGTCCAACATTAACAGTTTTCTTATCGTCAGCATCTTTGTTTATTAATTGTTTGTAAATATCCATTGTAAAAATGGTTGCCGTTGAGTTTAACATAGAGGCTAAAGAAGAAACAATTGCCGCTGCTAATGCTGCGATGGCAATTCCCTTAAGGCCTGTGGGTAAAAACTGCATTAGCCATGGATAAGCCTTATCCGCTGCTCCAGCAGTTGGAATATTGTTTACCCCAGCGTCTCCTAGAGAAGCAAGAAGGACAGGATCATTTACAATTACATACGCAGCAATTCCAGGAATTACAACAATTATAGGGATGATCATTTTTAATCCGGCAGCAAATAAAATTCCTTTTTGTGATTCTTCTAATGATTTTGCGGCAAGTGTACGTTGAATGATGTATTGATTAAAACCCCAATAATATAAATTAGCAATCCACATCCCACCAATTAAAACGCCAATACCTGGAAGGTTCATGAATTCAGGGTTAGAACGGTCTAGAATCATATCAAATTTTTCAGGAACGGCGTCGTATATAGTAGTAAGGCCCTCTATAAAACCTTGACCTCCAGAAACGGTATCCAATGCAAGGTAGGTAGTTATAAGACCACCTAAAACTAACACTACCACTTGTATAATATCAGTCCATGCAACAGCAGAAAGTCCCCCATATAAAGAATACGCGGCAGCAAAAGCAGCAAGACCGATTACTCCTGTAAGCATATCAATTCCTAATATTGTTTGAAGTGCTAGGCCTCCTAAGTACATGACTGAGGCAAGATTTACAAACACATAAAGTCCAATCCAAAAAACAGCTAAAATGGTTTTAAGTTGGCTCGAAAAACGTTTTTCAACAAATTCAGGAATAGTATAAAGGCCTTTTTTTATAAAGATGGGAAGAAAAAATTTACCTACGATAATAAGTGTCAAGGCAGCCATCCATTCATAGGTTGCAATTGCTAATCCTACTGCAAATCCAGAACCGGACATACCAATAAACTGCTCTGCAGAGATGTTAGCAGCAATAAGAGAAGCTCCAATAGCCCACCAGGGTAAAGATTTACTGGCTAAAAAATAATCTTCTGCACTTTTTGTTTTCCCTTTTTTATCTCGGGAAACCCATAATCCAACTCCCAATATTACGATTGCATAAATTGCAAAAACAGCATAATCTAGCGTTTCAAAACTTGTATTCATTTTCGATTTATTTCAGTAGAAAAATTCTAGTACTAGTGTCACTAGTTATTTTCAATTGGTTTCAAATGCAAATTAAGAAAAAAAAGGGGATGTACTAAAAAAGAGTATCTATAATATTGGTTGCTTTTTCAAATTCATCGTCATGCACAAACATGTGCTGCATTAATGGTGCAGTAACCCCAAATCCAGCTAATCGTGCAGACTCACCTTCATCTTTTACTATAGGATAAATATCAACTTCTGATAATGCAGCTCTTACTGCAAGGACATCAATACTTGATCCGGTAAAAAGGTGTTCGTAAGTATTTTGTGTCATAAAAAATATTAGGTTTTGTTATACTTGTTATTCCATATGGCAGGGTTGAAGTTTTTGCCTAGTGAAAAACCATAAAATAAAACAATAGAAGTAATGGCCTTAAAGTTAAAAAACAAAAGCATCCAATACGTTGTGCTATTCGGTGTTTTAGTAAACAAGGTAATGGGCATTATTTCAGTAGCAACAAAACTAAATGCTAATACTAGGGTGAGTAGTGTCCATATATTCTTAAAAGGCCACATTATCAACTTTCTAAGCGGGTACAAGTCATTGCCCCATTTGTGAATTAAGTAATAATAATCATTTCCTAAAGGAGCGAATAATAGAGGGTCGTCTGCTTTTTCAAGACGAAATAATTTAGAAGGTGCCATTATTTTAAAACCACTAAGACTTGTGTTGTGAATGTCTTCTGCATGCTGAATGTCTTGGTAAGCTGAATCCGGAAGCTTGTTTTTAAAATATTTCAGGTCTAAAAACCTTAATCGATGGTCAATGGCTACTTTTTTAATTTGTTCTATATGATATATTTTTTCACGGTCCAAAAAATCAATATTAAAAGCGTTTGTGGTTTTAAGCTCAAAGGAATGATACAGTTTATTCAAAACTTTTTTTTCTTGTTCAATGGACAGTTGGTGCACTCTAGTTTTATCTAGAGCCTTTTTTACATTCGTTCTTGGAAGCACATTTAACTTCATATAAACTAATCATTTATTACACAAACCAAAATTAGTTATAGCCTACTAAAGACTTATAAATCTTAAGTTTTAGCGTAGTTGAGCATCAAATTCACGTTCAAATTTTTTCTGTAAATTATTCATAACCTTATCTACTTCTCTGTCCGTAAGGGTCTTTTTTTTGTCTTGGAAGGTGAAACTTAGTCCATATGATTTTTTTCCTTTTTCTAGATTCTTTCCTTGATATACATCAAATAAATGGACCTGTTTTAGGATTTTCTTATCTGTAGTTAATGCTGCTTTTTGTAAATCTTCAAACGAAACTTCTTCATTAAGTAAAAGTGCAAAATCTCTTTTTACCAATGGAAATTTAGCGACTTGTTCATAGGCCAGTATATTTGAATAAGCATGATCAATAATTCTGTCCCATTTCAATTCAGCTAAAAAGACCTCTTGTTCAATATCAAAGGATTCATTGAGCAATTTTGAAATCAGTCCATAGGTGCCAATATTTTTCTTTTGATATATTATTTCAAAAGCTTCTTCGAAATGCGGGTGATTAGTTGCTTGCCATTCAACACGAGAAAAACCTATACTTTCTAATATATCTTGTAAAACCCCTTTGCAATAGAAAAAATTACTAGGAGCATTAGTCACATCCCAATTAGACTCAATGGCTTGACCAACTAAGGTTATACTTAATCGTTTTTCTTCCACAAAAGACTCATTCTTTTTTCCATAAATAGAACCAAATTCAAAAAGCTTTAAATTTTTGTTTTGCCTGTTTAAATTAAAAGAAACCACCTCCAAAGCATTGAAAATCAAAGACTGACGCATGTTTGACAGCTCTTTGCTTAAGGGATTAACAAGTGTTACGGCTGAGTGAAACTCTGCGGTATAATTAGGTGAGGTTAATGAATTATTAATGGTTTCAAAATAACCATTTCCTATTAATTTATTAGCTACAGCAGTTTCTAATTTATAAGAATCCTTCCAATCATAAGAGGGGTTTGCCTCATATTTAAGCGGTTTTTCTTCTAGATTGTTATAGCCATAAATGCGCAGAATTTCTTCAATAACGTCAATAGGTCTTGTTACATCAACTCGGTATTGAGGAATGGTCAATCCAATACCTATTTTCGAAATATTATTTATCTTAATTTCAAGCGCATTTAAGATTGTATTTAAATCTTTTTCATCAATAGGTTGGCCAATGGTCCGTTCAATCATTTTGAAATTCAAAAATATTTGAGAAGGATCTTTCAGTAACTTACTAAAGTCTTGAATGTCACTAGAAATATAGCCCCCAGCTAATTCTTTAATTAATATAGCGGCTCTTTTTAATGCAGTAATACCCATTTCCGGATCAATGCCCCTTTCAAAACGAAATGAAGCGTCTGTGTTTAATGAATGCCGTTTTGCGGTCTTACGAATGCTAATGGGATCGAAATAAGCACTTTCTAAGAAAATAGATGTGGTTTTATATGTTACCCCTGAATCAAGCCCGCCAAAAACGCCTGCAATACAAAGGGGTTTTTTTGCATCGCAAATCATAAGATCTTCTTTGTCTAAAGTTCTTTCAATTCCGTCTAGTGTTGTGAAAATAGTTTTGTCAGTACATGTTTTTACAATAATTTCTTCAGAAATCTTAGTAGCATCAAATGCATGTAAGGGCTGTCCAAGCTCATGCAGCACATAGTTTGTGACATCAACCACATTATTTTTAGGACCAATCCCAATTGCTTTTAATCTATTTTGTAGCCAAGCAGGGGAGGGTGCTACCTTAATTCCTGAGAGTGTTACACCATAATATTGAGTACACTTTTTTGTGTCTTTTATTTTAATATTAATTATGCTACTATTTTTTTCTACATGGAAAGAGGAGGTTTTGGGTACATTCCACTCAAAAGGAATGTTTTTTAACATGCAAATTGCTTTTAGGTCACGCGCAACACCCATATGGCTCATTGCATCTGCACGGTTAGGGGTTAATCCAATTTCAATTATGATATCATTGTCTACTTCAAACAACTTAGATGCAGGTGTTCCTGGCCTAATATTATTATCTAGAACCATAATCCCATTATGACTTTTACCAAGACCTAACTCGTCTTCTGCGCAAATCATTCCCATACTTACTTCACCTCTAATTTTACTTTTATTAATGGTCAATGCTTTTCCGTCTTCCATATGTAATACAGTCCCTAAGGTAGCAACTAAGACCTTTTGTCCCTTTGCTACATTTGGTGCTCCACAAACAATGGGTACAATAGTGTCGTTTCCAAGATAGACTTTCGTTTTCTTTAATCGATCTGCATTGAGATGTTTCTCGCAGGAAAGCACTTCACCTACTAGCACTCCTTTTAGGCCTCCTTTTATACTTTCAAAGGAATTTGATCCTTCTACTTCAAGTCCTAAATCTGTTAATAAACCTGAAATTTCGTCAATAGTAAGGTTGGTCTTAATGAACTGTTGTAGCCAGTTGTATGATATTTTCAAGGATTGATTATTTTCTAATTATAAATACAAATATAAGAATCTCTTTGGCCATTTTAACTTATGAAATTCCAAATATTAGAATCAATTCGTAAGGCGGCTAGAGTACGTTTAATAACTTGATGTTCTGTTCTATTAAATTCGGGGTCTTTTTTTATAATTTCTTGTGCTGTATCTCGTGCAGCTTTTAATAGCGCGCTATCTTTGATTAAATCTGCAATTTTAAGTTCTAAAATACCGCTTTGTTGAGTTCCCATTCTGTTTCCTGGGCCTCTCAAACGTAAATCTACTTCTGCAATTTCAAAGCCATCATTACTTTTTACCATCGTTTGTAGACGTATTTTTCCTTCCTCGGAAAGCTTAGAACCACTCATTAAAATACAATAACTTTGGTCGGATCCACGTCCCACACGCCCTCTAAGTTGGTGAAGTTGTGACAGACCAAAACGCTCTGCACTTTCTATAATCATTACCGATGCATTTGGTATATTAACGCCAACTTCTATCACCGTGGTTGCGACCATTATTTGTGTTTTTCCTTTTGCAAATCGCTCCATTTCATAGGCTTTGTCTTCAGATTTCATTTGTCCATGAACAATACTAATTTGATACATAGGCGATGGAAAGTCTCTACTAATACTTTCATATCCATCCATTAAATCTTTATAATCTAACGTTTCAGACTCTTGAATTAAAGGGTATACAATATAAATTTGTCGGCCTAGTTTAATTTGTTCCTTGATGAATGCAAAAACATTAAGTCTGTTATTGTCAAAACGGTGTGAAGTTTTTATTGGCTTTCTTCCTGGTGGAAGGCTATCAATTATAGAGCTATCTAGATCCCCATAAATACTCATGGCTAAAGTTCTTGGAATTGGTGTAGCAGTCATTACAAGCACATGTGGAGGCAGTTCATTTTTATGCCAAATTTTTGCCCGTTGCGCTACCCCAAAACGATGTTGCTCGTCTATAATAGCGAGGCCTAGGTTTTTAAACCTTACTTTTTCCTCAAAAATTGCATGAGTACCAATCAGGATAGTTAACCCCCCCATTTCTAATGCTTCATGAATTACAATACGCTCTTTTTTGGTGCTACTTCCAGTAAGAAGAGCGCACTGAACTCCTGTGCCTTTTAAAAGTGCACTAAGGGATTTAAAATGTTGTTGTGCTAATATTTCGGTGGGTGCGACTAAACTGGTTTGAAAGCCGTTATCTATTGCAATGAGCATTGAAAGCAATGCAACAATTGTTTTCCCTGACCCAACATCTCCCTGGAGTAGCCTATTCATTTGGCGTCCAGATCCAAGATCAGTACGTATTTCTTTTACCACCCTTTTTTGAGCGTCGGTAAGAGAAAAGGGTAGGTAGTTTTTAAAGAAATTTCTAAACACAGGGCCTACTTCTGAAAAAGAATGTCCTTTGATTTTTTGTTTACGTTGGTGATTTTTTAAAACTAATTGTATTTGCATGTAAAAAAACTCTTCAAACTTAAGGCGTGCCTGAGCTCTAGCTAAAATATTTTGATTGTTTGGATAATGCACTTGATGCAGAGCTTCTTTTTTTGATATTAATTTAAAGTGATTGAGTAAGTAGCGTGGAAGAGTTTCGGAAAAATCGGGTTCCTTTTGAAGTAGAGTAGCAACTAATTTTTGTACTACGCGTTGTGAAACACCTTTGTTGATTAATTTTTCTGTTGAAGGGTAGATAGGATAAAAAGCTGCTTTAACACCCTGATTAAAAATACTCTCAAGTTCTATTTCTGGATGCGGCATGCTTGCCGTTCCCTTAAACCAGTTAATACGCCCAAAGATAACATAAGGTTGATTAAGACGAAGTCCTTCTTTAATCCATTGATAGCCTCGAAACCATACAAGTTGAATAGTACCTGTTTCATCTTGAAAGTTAGCAACCATTCGTTTCCCTCTTTTCTGTTGTATAAATTCAATAGAAGAAATAACACCTTTAATTTGAACCTCTGAGTTAGTATTTGGTAGAATATTAATAGGATGAAATCTACTCCGATCTATGTATCGATTGGGAAAGAAATGAAGTAGGTCTTGGTAGGTTTTAATGTTAAGCTCTTCTTTAAATAAACGCGAACGCTCAGGACCTACACCCTTTAGGTATTCAATTGCGGTTTGCATAACATCCATATATATCTTAAAACGTCAAAATTTGAACTAGATAAGAGTGTAAATTTAAATAGTAATCCCAAATATATAAGAAATACAGGCATTAGTTATGGCAGTAAAGTCGATTTTGCCAGAGTCATCTTCCAATATTTAATTTAAGAAGAAAAGTGAAATCTTCAATTTTTCTTGGGTAAATCAATCGAAAGCTCATTAATTAGATTTCTTCTTATTAAAAAATTATAATGGAATCTTAGGGGGAGTTCTATACCCGAAAAATATTAATACCAACTAGCTTATTTTTGATAAAAAAATATACAATTGATAAAGAATATGATCCTAGTTGTTAAGGAAGTCCATTGCTAGGTTGGAGAGTGCTTTTACACCCAGCTTCATCCCTGCATCATCTACAATAAATGAAGGGGTATGATGTGAAGGTGCATTGCTTTCTTTAATGTTTAATGGAGTACCACCTAAAAAGAAGAAAAAACCAGGGATTTCATTTTGAAAATAAGAAAAATCTTCGGCCAATGTAAGGGCGTTAATCTCATTTACATTAGATTCTCCAGCAACCCTTTCAAGGGTTGGTAGCATTTGTTTGGTAAGTGCTAAGTGGTTAAAAGTCACATCTGCACCATCCTGAATTTCTAACGTTGCTTCTGCTTGGTATGCTTTTGCAATTGTAGGGACCATTTCATTCATCCGTCTGCGTAGTAATTCCTTCATGTCTTTATCTAAGGTTCTAATGGTTCCTACCATCTCTAAGTTTTCAGGGATAATATTATAGCGTATACCAGAATGGATAGAACCAACAGTAATAACTGCTCCTTCTTTTGTTAACTCAGATTCACGACTTATTAATGTCTGTAAGCCATTGATGATTTGCGCACCTACTATAATAGGATCAACACTTTTCCAAGGGGTTGAACCGTGGGCTTGTTTCCCTTTAATATTGATAACAAAACGTTGTGAGGCTGCTAACATTCCACCGCGTTTATAAGTGATTT
Source organism: Flavobacteriaceae bacterium (assembly GCA_046711205.1). Classification (GTDB taxonomy): domain Bacteria; phylum Bacteroidota; class Bacteroidia; order Flavobacteriales; family Flavobacteriaceae; genus MS024-2A. Next base: position 3,015 of record JBKEHX010000034.1, on the reverse strand, counting down.
TACCAACATGAGAACCTGATCTAATGTATAATCCAAAAATGACATCTACTTTGGGATTTTCTAATACCCCTTCTTTTATCATTAATTTAGCCCCACCTTCTTCTCCTGCAGGAGGACCCTCTTCTGCAGGCTGGAAGATGAGCTTAACAGTTCCAGCAAAATCTCTATTCTGAACTAAAACCTCTGCAACCCCCATCAAAATAGATACGTGTATATCATGACCACAAGCATGCATTACCCCAGTTTCATTTCCATTAAAGGTAGAAATCACGTTTGACTTATATGGAAGGTCATTTCTTTCTATTACCGGTAGTGCATCCATATCTGCACGAAGTGCTACTCCTTTTCCAGGGCGATTTCCTCTAATAATGTCAACCACACCTGTATGTGCAACTCCAGTCTTAACCTCAATACCCAAGCTTTTAAGATGGTTCGTTATTTATTGAGCTGTTTTAAATTCTCTATTGGAAAGTTCTGGATTTTGATGTAGGTGATGCCTCCACTCAATTAACTTTGAGGCTATCTTATCAAAGGCAACTTTTTTTAGTTGACCATAGCTGCTAGTTACTGCTATAAGTATAACGAATGCGATGAAATATGTAAAATTTTTCAATTTTTTTTTAAATATAGATGTTTATAATTAATTCATTGAAAGGAATAACAAAATAAGGAAATCCCTACTTTTAAAGTCTCTATGAAAAACAAAGAAATAAATTATATTGACACCTTAAATGAAGCGCAACGCGGCCCAGTTCTACAAAAGGAAGGTCCCCTAATTGTTATTGCTGGTGCAGGTTCTGGAAAAACAAGGGTACTTACATACCGCATTGCCCATTTGATGGCTTCCGGTGTTGATTCATTTTCTATTCTGGCCTTAACATTTACAAATAAAGCCGCCCGAGAAATGAAATCAAGGATTGGAAGCCTTGTAGGTGATGGCGAAGCCAAAAACCTATGGATGGGTACCTTTCACTCTGTTTTTTCAAGAATATTACGACAAGAAGCAGATAAATTGGGATTTCCTTCCAATTTCACTATTTACGATACACAAGATTCTGATCGTTTAATTTCATCAATCATTAAGGAATTATGTTTAGATAAAGACATTTATAAGTACAAGCAAGTTCGTAGCCGTATTTCTGCCTTTAAAAACAGTTTAATTACTGTAAAAGCCTACTTTAATAGTGGAGACTTACAAGAAGCAGACACAATGTCTTTGCGGCCTAAAATTGGGATCATTTATAAAGAATATGTGGAAAGATGTTTTAAAGCAGGTGCCATGGATTTTGACGATTTATTACTACGTACAAATGAATTATTAAATCGATATCCAGAGGTTTTGGCCAAATATCAAGATCGCTTCAGATATATATTGGTTGATGAGTATCAGGATACCAACCATTCTCAATATTTAATAGTACGGGCTTTGTCAGATCGCTATCAAAATATTTGTGTAGTTGGAGATGATGCACAGAGTATCTATGCTTTTAGGGGTGCAAACATTAACAATATTCTTAATTTCCAAAAAGATTATGATGATGTTGAACTCTATCGCTTAGAGCAAAATTACCGTTCTACCAAAACAATTGTAAATGCTGCAAATTCTATTATCAGTCACAATCAAACTAAAATAGATAAAGTTGTTTGGACCTCAAACACCCAAGGGGAGTCAATACAGGTAAACCGACTTGCTACTGACGCAGAAGAGGGACGACATGTAGCTTCCTCTATTTTTGATTTTAAAATGCAAGAACAACGTAAAAACTCAGATTTCGCCATCTTATACAGGACCAATGCACAATCAAGGGCTATGGAAGATGCCCTTAGAAAAAGAGACATTCCATACCGAATTTATGGTGGCCTTTCCTTTTATCAACGAAAAGAAATTAAAGATGTGTTGGCCTATTTAAGAATTGTGGTTAATCCAAAAGATGAGGAAAGTTTAAAGAGAATCATTAATTATCCTCCTAGAGGAATAGGACAAAATACCATTGATAAGCTTGTGGTAGCTTCTAAGAATTATAATTTACCTCTCTTTGAAACCCTAGCACGTGCCAAAGAATTAAACATTCCTGTAAATGCAGGAACTCTTTTAAAATTATCGAATTTCACAACCCTTATGCAGCGGTTTCATATAGAAAATGAAACCTTAAACGCATTTGAGATTACCGATTTAATTACTAAGAAAATTGGATTAGTCCAAGAACTTAAAAAAGAAGCTACTCCAGAGGGTATAGCAAGGATAGAAAATATTGAAGAGCTCTTAAATGGAATTAGTGATTTTACAGAAGGGCAAGAAGAGTTAGTAGATGCAACTGGTAGTTTATCGGAATTTTTGGAAGATGTTGCTTTGGCAACAGACTTAGACAAAGATGACGATCCTAACAGTGACAGGGTGGCTTTAATGACAATTCACCTTGCAAAGGGCCTGGAGTTCCCCTATGTATTTATCGTTGGATTAGAAGAAGATTTGTTTCCTTCTGCAATGAGTTTAAATACTCGTTCAGAATTAGAAGAAGAACGACGTTTATTTTATGTGGCCTTAACTCGGGCAGAAAAGCGTGCCTTTCTTTCGTATGCCTTGTCAAGGTATCGATGGGGAAAGTTAATAGATGCAGAGCCTAGTCGTTTCATTGAAGAAATTGATTCGCAGTATGTTAACTATATTATTCCAAAAGACACTTATAATTATAAACCGCTTATAAATACGTCTATTTTTGGTGAGTTAATCAAAACTAGACCGCCTAAAAATAAAGTAAAGGCTCTTGTAAAGCTAAATACTGCACCTACACTTTCTCAACTAAAAAAACTTCGTAAAATTGAACTTGTTTCGTCAGGAGCGTCCATGGAGATTTTTACACTGGAAGAAGGCATGAAGGTTGAACATGCTCGTTTTGGCAAGGGTGTGGTTGAAAAAATAGAAGGGCAGGGAGCTGATAGAAAAGCAGTAATTGCATTTAAAGGCTTTGGAGTTAAAAATCTTCTCTTGCGTTTTGCTAAACTTAATATTAAGTC
>JBKEHX010000033.1:0-13098 GCA_046711205.1 Flavobacteriaceae bacterium | reverse complement strand
GATCAAGTATGGCATGCAGGTGATATAGGAAACCCTAAAGTATTAGATGACTTGACTGCGCTAAAACCCCTTCGGGCGGTCTATGGAAATATTGATGGGCATGAAATACGACTTCAGGCCCCTGAGGTACTTTATTTCAATTGTGAAGGCGTTTCCGTACTAATGGTTCATATTGGTGGCTACCCTGGGAGGTATAACCCCCAAGCAAGAGCATTAATTGCAAAGTATAAACCCAAAATATTTATTTGCGGTCATTCGCACATCCTCAAAGTAATGCAGGATAAAAAAAATAATCACCTTCATATGAATCCAGGAGCTGCTGGAATATCTGGCTTTCATAAAGTAAGAACAATGCTTCGTTTTGAAATAGACAAGGGCAAGATTCAAAACCTGGAGGCTATAGAACTCGGAGCAAGAGGCGCTTTAGCGAATGCGGTCAATAGAGCGGACTAGCTTTTCGTCTTTATCAATCGCCCTACGTGCTAAAAACAAAAGAATAGAATTCAGCACAGAGCTTCCAACAAGAACTAAAACAATGGTATTAGTATTTCCTTCAAATACTTTTAAGCCATAAAGCTGAATTACAATAAGGTTAAATAGGATTAGCACAAAACAAAGCATTGATTGTATCTTGCGCCTTGAGTATAAAAACAAAGAAAGGATTCCTAAAAGCGGAATACTGTAAAACCCATAATACTCCTCAAACCAGGAATTAAATTCCTTTTCAAAAGAGAAATCAAGAGAAAGATATAGCATTACACTAGAGAGTGAAATAACTAAAAGAAGATACAGAGATTGAATCCGTTGAATCATGATACGATTTTTAACAAAATTAAGTTTTTTTTAAAAACGAACTTTTTAAAATAAAAATTGTAATATTGTGGCTCCACAACAAAAAATACTTTGAGAATTGAATCTTAATCCTCAGAAAGAACTTCATATAAAACTTCATGTACGAAATAGCTACTCTTAAATTAAAGAAACTCCCCGAGTTGCAAGAAATTGCAAAAAAAATTGGAATAAAACGCATTGCTGGTCTAAAAAAACTAGACCTGGTTTATCAAATAGTTGACTTTATTGCATCTAAACCAGATGAGGATGAAGCCCCTACTCCAGCTAAAAAGGAAATAGCGAAGGAGGCCCCTGAAAATGCTGAACAAAATAAGCCAACACCTAAAGTGCTTCCCGTTCAAAAGGCAAAACCACAGAACGGAAATAACCCAAATAAGGATCCACAACACAAGCATCCTAAACACAATAACCAAAAGCACCCAAACAAAAACAATCCAAACCAAGGGAACAAAAACAACAACCCAAACCAGCATAATAAAAACAACAACCGTAACGAGTCAAATCATAATAAAGATACGCGTAGTAGATACCGCGAGCCTGATTTTGAGTTTGATGGTATTGTTGAAACAGAAGGTGTTCTTGAAATTATGGCAGAAGGCTATGGATTCTTACGCTCTTCAGACTATAATTACTTATCCTCTCCAGATGACGTGTATGTATCACAATCACAAATACGTTTGTTTGGACTTAAGACTGGGGATACCGTATTAGGTACAGTTCGTCCTCCTAAAGAAGGTGAAAAATATTTCCCTTTAATTAAAGTAGATAAAATGAATGGTCTAGACCCTAAGGTGGTGCGTGATCGTGTTTCATTTGAACATCTAACCCCTTTATTTCCACAAGAAAAATTCAACTTGGCAGATAAACAAAGTACGATTTCTACTCGTATTATGGATTTATTTGCTCCTATTGGAAAAGGACAAAGAGGTATGATTGTTTCACAGCCAAAAACAGGTAAAACAATGTTGCTTAAAGACATTGCAAATGCCATTGCTGCAAACCATCCTGAGGTGTATCAGTTGATTCTGTTGATTGATGAACGTCCTGAGGAAGTAACAGATATGCAGCGTAACGTTGACGGAGAAGTAGTCGCTTCTACTTTTGATGAACCAGCTGATCGTCATGTAAAAGTGGCTAATATTGTTCTTGAAAAAGCAAAGCGCTTGGTAGAATGTGGACATGATGTGGTTATTCTTCTTGATTCTATCACACGTTTAGCACGAGCTTACAATACAGTACAACCAGCTTCTGGTAAAATTTTAAGTGGTGGTGTGGATGCAAACGCCCTACATAAACCAAAACGTTTCTTTGGAGCGGCACGTAACATTGAAAACGGAGGGTCACTTTCCATCATTGCTACCGCACTTACAGAAACAGGATCTAAAATGGATGAAGTGATTTTTGAAGAATTTAAAGGAACAGGAAATATGGAGCTTCAATTGGATCGCCGTATTTCAAACCGTAGAATTTTCCCTGCAATCGATTTAATATCCTCAAGTACGCGTCGTGATGACTTATTACTAGATGAAGCAACCATTAAACGTATGTGGATTATGCGTAAATATCTTGCTGACATGAACCCCGTTGAAGCAATGGAATTTATTAATGATCGCTTCAAAAAGACACTAAGTAATGAGGAATTCCTAATCTCAATGAACGCATAATTCCTCTTATAAACTAAACGATAAAAAGACTCCTTTTAAAGGGGTCTTTTTTTTTGCATAAACAATTATGTCTTTAGATTATTAGAGTGAAGGAAGTAGGCTTATTGCTTTAAGTGAGCCTTCTTTTTAGAGGTGAAGTTGGGAAGTCGAAATAATTTTTGTCTTGCATAGCTTAAGGAGCATTATATACTATTTTTATTTCGCATGCGAGAAATACTTAAAAAAGGGGATAATAAAAACAAGAAAAGGCTTCTATAGAAGAAACCTTTTGAAATTATTGAACGCAGTTCTTTTACAAAGAAGCGACGTGTTTTGATAACTTAGACTTTAGATTAGAAGCTTTATTGGAGTGGATAATATTCTTCTTTGCTAATTTATCAATCAATGAGATAATAGAAGGAAACATTTTCTCTGCATCTTTCTTTTTAGTAAGATCTCGAAGCCTCTTAATAGCGTTACGAGTAGTCTTGTGCTGGAATCGGTTCAAAAGTCTTTTCTTGTTGTTTGAACGTATTCTTTTTAAAGCGGATTTATGATTTGCCATAACTTTTTTTTTAAATTGTAGCCCGTAGGGGAGTCGAACCCCTCTTTCTAGGATGAAAACCTAACGTCCTAACCGATAGACGAACGGGCCATATTTTCGAGCGCAAATGTACATGTAAAAATATTATTTTCCAACCCTAAAATGAACAATACTTGAATTTAATTTGCAACGCTGCCCTTCTTAATACTACTTTGAGGGAAAAATAACAAAATTGTCTTCTGAAAACTGTCATTTATTGGTGTCTAGATCCCAAATCTTCAGCTCATGAGAAGTGAAGTTTTTCTAACTATTATCCAAATTTCCTGTTTGTGTTATAAAAAAAAGTAAATGAAAAATCCATTCCTCAATCGAATTTATCTAAGTATAATTTTACTAAAAAGGGCTTCGCGGACAACAAGCTTTAATGAAAAATATCCTAGTATGAAAAATTAAGAGATTTTATAATAACCGCTTAGACCTTGGACAAAAATCAGATGTCAGAAGTCTGAAATATTTTGATCTTTTAATAGAATAAAATACACTTTGGCACTATACCTAATAAGCCTTTGCAAAAAGAACTCTTTGTTGGGAGGGTTTTCCTGAGAAAATACAACTCCCCTCTTCCTTTTTGTTGTCTAAAGGAATGCAGCGAATCGTTGCTTTGGTAATTTTCTTTATAGCCTCTTCTGTTTCATTGGTTCCATCCCAATGTGCAGAGACAAATCCACCTTTTTCTTTGATGGTTTTCTGAAAATTCTCAAAATCATTTACCTCCCGTATATTTTCTTCTCTAAAGTTTTGTGCTTTTTCAAATAGATCCCTTTGGATTAACTCTAATTGAGCTGAAATATGACTTACAATATTACTTTGAGAAACATACTCCTTAGATAGGGTATCACGACGAGCAATCTCTAAGGTTCCTTTTTCTAAATCTTTAGGACCAATAGCTATTCTTAGCGGCACCCCTTTAAGTTCATATTCATTGAACTTATATCCAGGTTTGAATTTATCACGGTTGTCAAACTTTACACGAATATTTTTTTCTTCAAGCGACGCTTTAATTTTTTCTGCTACTTCTGCAATTTGTGCCTGTTGTTCTTCTCCTTTGTAAACAGGAATAATAACTACTTGTATAGGCGCTAAATTAGGAGGCAATACCAAACCATGATCGTCACTATGGGTCATAATTAATGCACCAATTAAACGAGTAGAAACCCCCCAAGAGGTCGCCCATACATATTCTAATCCACCTTCAGATGTTGCGTATTTTACATCAAAAGCTTTTGAGAAATTTTGGCCTAAAAAATGCGAAGTCCCTGCTTGAAGCGCTTTTCCATCTTGCATTAATGCCTCTATACAATAGGTTTCCTCGGCGCCTGCAAATCGTTCACTTTCTGATTTTATACCCTGAATAACAGGAATTGCCATATAGTTTTGAACAAAATCTGTATAGACTTGGTTCATTTGTTTTGCCTCATCAAGAGCTTCTGCTTTTGTTGCATGAGCCGTATGGCCTTCTTGCCACAAAAATTCAGCGGTTCTTAAAAATAATCGTGTCCTCATTTCCCACCGAACGACGTTTGCCCATTGGTTAATTAAGATAGGAAGATCTCTGTAGGACTGAATCCAGGTCTTATAAGCATTCCATATAACGGCCTCACTGGTGGGTCTAACTATTAATTCTTCTTCTAATTTTGAGTCTGGATCTACAATAAGTTTTCCCTTGTTATCAGGGTCATTTTTTAATCTATAATGAGTAACTACTGCACATTCTTTTGCAAAACCCTCAGCGTTCTTTTCTTCAGCTTCAAATAAACTTTTGGGAACAAAGAGCGGAAAATATGCATTTTCATGGCCTGTTGCCTTAAACATCTTGTCCAGTTCTGCCTGCATTTTTTCCCATATTGCATAGCCATAGGGTTTAATAATCATACAGCCGCGTACTGCTGAATTTTCGGCGAGATCTGCCTGAACAACAATTTCATTATACCATTTAGAATAATCTGTACTTCTGGGAGTTAATTTATTGGCCATATGAGTTTGGCATAGATTTTGCCTATATTTGATTGTGTTTGTTTTATTATTACAAAACTAAACTTTTATAACCATTTCTCTAAAACGATTGATCATGAAAAACACCTTAAAGCTTTCGGAAATTAAAATTTTATTTTTAGGGCTTTTAACTGCAGCTCTTCTTTTGAGTTGTGGAAGTTTTCAAGGTGCTTCTTATTTTGAATCTGATGGTATTTATGCTTCTAAAAAGGTGGTGAACCAACAACAAGTAAAAGAAACAAATCAAGATTCATACTACAGTCAGTATTTTCGAGATGTTGCAGATGGATATATTCCAGAAACTACTGAGGAAACTTATTTTACAGATACTGACTCTTACACTAGTTCTAATCAATACCAACCCTCTGATTTAAATAATGGAACTGGACAAATTCCTTGGGGTGGTGAAACCGCACAAACTGAAATCATTGTTGTAAACAATAGTCCTAACTATTTCTGGGGTGGACTCTCTAGTTTTGCCTTTAGAACCTCTTCCTTTTGGAATAATTATTATGGAGATTCATTTCGATTTGGATATGGTAATTTCTTTAATCCCTTCTTCAACCCCTATCAATCAAATGTAGGTTTTTGGAGAAATCAATTCTTCAGTCCTTATTACAATCCATACAGTGCATATGCAAACTTTTACAGTCCTTATGGGTATGCAAACTTCTGGAATGTAAATCAAAGATGGGGAAGGAATCGTTTAATGAACCGCTATGGAGATCAAGAAATTAATGGTAGAGATTATGCTAGTACAGTAGCTCGAATTAGATCAGGCAGAGGAGAAAAAAATTATGAAGATTCTTCTAATAGAAATCCTGAAAACTCTGATTCTAAAGAGTCAAAATCAAATGATATTGATGTACAGAGAACAATCAATAGAATCAATGTTGGAAGGGGTGTAAACTCATTTGGAAGAGGAAGAGGCATTAGTATTGGCTCACTTGGATCTAATCAACTAACAGGTAACTCTAATGGTAATTTTATAACAACTAGAACAAGTGGCTATAGCTCAGCAATAACTGGGGTTAATAGATCAAATGTAAATCCCACTAAATCTATGCAAGAAAACAGTTCTGGGCGAATTTCACTCTCTAGAAATACTCTTGGGGCAAGAAATAATATCAGAACAACTTCTCCAAGAACTGTAAGAATAGTAAAAAGACCAGAAATTGTAAAAAGAGCTGCTCCACAAAAGGTAATTCGCGCTAACACTTCCTACAATTCTCCAACAAGCAGAAATAATTACAATCGTTCTACACCTGTAAGATCATATAACTCTGGTAGCAGTAGGGGAAGTAGTAATAATAGTGGGAGTAGTACTAGTGGTGGATCCGCTAGAAACTCATCTGGAGGCCGTAATAATTAATCTTAACAACTTTAGAAAATGCGGTACTTTACCCTCCTATTTGGTATCCTACTAATAACGCAAAATACTGTAGCACAGAACATTAACGATATTAGTCGCTTTTTATCAACTGATTTAAATGGCTCTGCACGCCACACCTCAATGGCTGGTGCATTTGGTGCTTTAGGGGGAGATTTAACCTCCATAAGTTATAATCCTGCAAGCTCATCCGTATTCTTAAACTCTGAATTTGGTGCTTCTATTAATTATAAAAACAAACGTACTAACGGAACTTACTTTGGGACCTCAGAAATTCGTGAAAATGATGCGATTAGTCTAGATCATTTTGGAGCTGTATTTGTATTTAACAACAATAATATAGAAAGTCCATGGTCAAGGATTAGTTTGGGGATAAACTTTCATAAAATAGTTACCTATGATCAGAATGCTTTTCTAGGAGGGAACAGCAGTAATGGTATCGATAAATATTTTGAATATTATGCTGAAGGGCTAGCTTTTGAAAACCTACCAGTCTATGAAGGTGAATCCGTCTCAGGAATCTATCGAACTTTAGGAGAAGAAAATGGATTTGCTGCACAGCAGGCCTTTTTAGGGTACCAAAGCTATATAATCAATCCCTTTAGTTTTGAAGATGGAAATACTCAATATTATTCAAATGTTGATTATAATCAGGTAAACCATCAACTAACACTCAAAAATGAAGGCTGGCATAGAAAAACAAGTTTTAATTTCAGTGGATTGTACAAAAATAAACTTCATGTTGGAATCAATTTAAATAGCCACAATTTAAACTACATTTCAAATCAAAAATTTTTTGAAACTGATCAAGCTTTAAATTCTAACACCTATAACATAAACTTTAAAAATAATCTAACCAGTCTTGGAAAAGGGTTTTCAACACAAATAGGCGGAATTCTTAGGCTTAATAATATTAGACTTGGAGCAACTTATGATAGTCCACAGTGGCTTACAATTAGAGATGAAACAAGTCAAAGTATTAATGCTTTTCATTTTGAAGATGGATCTACTGTAAACGAACTAATTGATCCAAATATTACAAATATTTACGAGTTCTATAAATTGAAAATTCCTTCAAAAACAACACTAAGCTTTGCTTATGTGTTTGGTAATAAAGGGGTTGTTTCTGTTGATTATAGTTCTCAAAATGCAGGGAATACAATGCTCAATGATGAATATGGGAGTGATTATTTAAATACAATCTCGTCTAAGGTTGATTCAGAATTTGGTTCAATTAATTCAATAAAAATAGGTGGAGAATATAGATTAAAAGATATAAGTCTTCGCGCTGGATTACTAAGTAGAAATACAGCATATAAAAATAGTACCGCTGATGATCTAGCGCTAACCTTGGGTTTGGGCATAGATTTTGGGGCAAGTAACTTAAGTCTCTCACTTGTAAATTTTGAACAGAACAAAGATTTTAAACTATTCTCTAAAGGTCTTACGAACCCTTATTATTTGAGTCAAAATCTCACTCAAGTAAGCATCAGTTATAACATCAAACTTTGATCAATTAGATACACTTTATTTCCTGTATAAATTAAGTATATTTGAAGGCATCTATATTACATATGAAAATCGAAAAAACAACTAAACAAATTGATTTTGAAGTGGGCGACGATCACTTTTCATCAAGTGCTATAACGCCCCTTCTTGAAAATGCTTTTGATCAAAGTGATGATCAAAAAATTAATATCATTCAAGAACACGTAAAAACAATCCTTGAAACTCTTGGAATGGATTTAACAGATGATAGCCTTAAAGGGACTCCACTTCGTGTTGCTAAAATGTATGTAAATGAAACTTTTAGTGGTTTACATCCAGATAAAAAACCAAAAGCTTCCACTTTTAAAAACTCGTATAAGTATGGTGAAATGTTAGTGGAAAAAAACATTACCCTCTACTCTACTTGCGAGCATCATTTACTTCCCATTGTTGGAAAGGCACATGTTGCTTATGTATCTAAAGGAACAGTAGTGGGACTTTCTAAAATGAACCGTATTGTAGATTATTATGCAAAAAGACCTCAAGTACAAGAGCGCCTTACCCTGCAAATTGTACAAGAGCTACAAGCTATTTTAGGTACAAAAGATGTTGCCTGTGTGATTGATGCAAAACATTTGTGTGTAAATTCTAGAGGGATTAGCGATACCGCAAGTAGTACAGTAACCAGTGAATTTGGTGGTATTTTTTCATCAGAAGAGAAAAAGAGAGAATTTTTAGATTATATAAAATTAGATACTACATTTTAGATGGACACTTCATTAGTGGTTTACAACTCCTTAAACGGCAAAAAAGAGCCTTTTAAATCCATTCACCCTCAACACATTGGAATGTATGTCTGCGGGCCTACTGTTTATAGTAATGTTCATTTGGGAAACTGTAGAACTTTTATGTCTTTTGATTTGATATATAGGTACCTCCAACATTTAGGTTATAAAGTTCGCTATGTAAGAAATATAACCGATGCAGGACATTTAGAAAATGATGCAGATCAAGGTGAAGATAGAATCGCTAAGAAAGCACGTCTTGAATCCATAGAGCCTATGGAGGTTGTTCAGCGCTATACCGTAGATTTCAGAGAAACAATGGCTCAATTCAATGCCTTGCCTCCAAGTATTGAGCCCACAGCTACAGGCCATATTGTGGAGCAAATAGAGCTCATAAAAGAAATTATCGAAAAAGGATTTGCCTATGAAGTAAATGGCTCAGTATATTTTGATATAATTAAATTCAATAAAGTAACTCCCTACGGAAAATTAAGTGGAAGAAACATTGAAGATTTAATTCACAGCACAAGAACGCTTGATGGTCAAAGTGATAAAAAAAATCCACAAGATTTTGCTCTTTGGAAAAAAGCAGAACCTATTCATATTATGCGTTGGCCCTCACCTTGGAGCACTGGTTTTCCAGGGTGGCACCTTGAATGTACCGCAATGAGTACAAAATATTTAGGAAAAAAATTTGATATTCACGGAGGAGGAATGGATTTGAAATTTCCACACCATGAATGTGAAATAGCCCAATCAGAATCAGTTTATGAAACAAGTCCAGTAAATTACTGGCTTCACGCAAATATGCTGACCTTAAATGGCAAAAAAATGTCTAAATCTACTGGCAATAATATTTTGCCAATAGAGATGTTTACTGGGAAAAATTCAATCTTTATGAAAGCCTTTTCTCCTATGGTTGTTAGGTTTTTCATGCTACAAGCACATTACCGAAGTATTGTTGATATTAGCGAAAAAGCCCTAGAAGCTTCTGAAAAAGGATTTAACCGATTGCTAGAGGGAATGACAAAAATAGCTGCATTAACAGCAAGTGAAAAGAGTACAGGATTTAATCTGATAGAATGGAAATCTAAATGTTATGCCGCAATGAATGATGACTTTAACAGTCCATTGTTAATTGCAAATCTATTTGATGCTGTAAAATATATAAATGGAATTGCTAATGGGTTGCAAAAAATTAATCAAGAGGATTTAAAAGAGCTTTCCTCTTTAATGAATACCTTTTTCTATGATGTATTAGGATTATTAAACTATGAAAGCACGAATTCAAATCAAGGAAGTGAGCAGCTTGATGGTTCACTAGAACTGATAATAGAACTCAGAAATAAAGCACGTTTAAATAAGGATTTTGAAACCTCTGACTTGATTCGAGATTCATTAGCAAAATTAAACATTCAGATTAACGATACTTCTGAAGGAACGTCGTTTAGGATTAACTAAAAAAAAGAGGTATTGAGAAGGATATTAATTGTTCCCCTTGTTTTATTAATTAAAGGATATCAACTCTTTTTATCCCCCTTGTTTCCACCAAATTGCAGATACGAACCAACATGCTCTCAATACACACTGGAGGCTTTAAAAAAACATGGCCTTTTTAAAGGAAGTTGGTTGGGAGTTAAACGTATTGTAAAATGTACCCCATGGGGTGGATCAGGTTATGATCCAATTCCATGAGTATTTATTTTTAATCGCATTGATTTTAATTATATTTACCTAGATAAACAGCACTTATATGTACTTAACAAAAATAGATTGGGCTCCGAGTGAAACACTCTTTAAAATAGGAAGCTTTGGAATTCATTATTACAGCTTAATGTTCATAATTGCATTTGGACTTGGCTATTATATGATGAAAAAAGTTTTTGATGAAGAGAAAATTCCTTTGGAATATCTGGAATCACTATTTGTTTATATGATTATTTCTGTTCTTTTGGGTGCACGACTCGGAGATGTCTTTTTTTACTCTTGGGACTACTATCAAGACCATTTATTAGAGGTTTTATTGCCAATACGAGATACTCCAACAGGCTATACATTTACAGGCTTTAGAGGCCTAGCTAGCCATGGAGCCGTTATTGGAACCCTCATCGGATTGTATTTGTATAAACGAAAATTTACTCACAAGTCACTACTATGGCTTTTAGACTGTGTAACAGTTCCCATTGCGATTGGAGCAAGTTTTGTTAGATTTGGGAATTTCTTTAACTCTGAAATAGTTGGGAAATATACAGATTCAAATTTTGGAGTTGTCTTTTTAAATAGAGATGAATCTCTTCCCAGGCACCCCGCACAATTATATGAGGCACTCGGTTATATTGTTTTGTTTTTCGTCTTAAAACAAACCTACAGAACTGAAAACAAAAATAAACCAGGATTCATGTTAGGATTATTTTTTACAGGAATGTTTGTTGTTCGTTTTCTTGTAGAATTTCTCAAAGAAAGCCAAGGAGGATTTGAAGAGATTATGCCTTTATTCTCAACAGGACAATGGCTTAGTATTCCTTTTATAATGCTTGGTGGATTTCTTATGCTCCGAAAATCAAAAACCACTCAAAGTGACGTTTAATTCTTTTAAACACCTAATTGGAATCGTTTTTATATTTTTAATAGGGTGTGAAGAAGTTCAAAAAAAACAAGTTAAGGAAGCTGAAATCACCTTTAAAAAAGAAGCTCTTTTACAACTTAATTCAGCAAAAGAAGTTACAATTGCCACTTTTGAGGTTGAAATTGCAGCCAACGACTATAAACGTCAAACGGGTCTCGTGTACAGAACAAAATTGAAACCCAACCAATGAATGTTGTTTGTTTTTGATGACGTTGCACCTCGCGCTTTTTATATGAAAAACACCTCCATTTCTTTTGACATACTCTATTTGAACGCTGAACAAGAAATTGTTAGTATACATAGAAATACTACCCCCTTTGACTCGTCCCCTATCCGGTCTTTATTTCCAGCAAAATATGCTTTGGAACTCAATGCAGGGCAAAGCAATCTCCATGGAATAACATTAGGAATGAAAATAAATTATAAAACGTTATGACCGATCAAACATTAGCACTTTTAAAGCACCCTATTGGAAGCTTTCAATGGAACGAAAACCCAAATTCAAAAGAAATTAAAATCGCTATTAAGCAACTTGAAGATTTTCCAGTGAAAATTAAAAAATCACTTACAAATGTTCCAAAGCAAACGATGCTTAGTCGTTACCGTCCAGAAGGTTGGACCATTGCACAAGTTGTCCATCATTTAGCAGATAGCCATATGCACTGTTACATGAGGTTTAAACATGCCTTGCTAGAAGACACTCCTTCTATTAAAGATTATAAAGAAGCAGATTGGGCTTCGATGGAGGATGCTTCGCAAGTAGACATCTCTTATAGTATAGATTTACTAACTGCACTTCATAAACGTTGGACACTTTTTTTAAAATTATGTACTGAGAAAGAATTATCAAGAGCCTATTTTCATCCTGAACGTAATAAACATTACCCTCTACATACATCCATTTTACTCTATGCATGGCATGGGGAACATCATATAGCGCATATTGAAAATGCTAAGAAAAATGGATTTTAAATAATTACCTATTACTCATTTAATGCTTTTTCTTTTGTGTATCATACATAACTGGTGTAGCAATAAATACGGATGAGTAAGTACCAACAATTACCCCAATAATTAATGCAAACATAAACCCTCTGATTGATTCGCCACCAAAGATAAAGATTGCTAGTAACACAATTAAGGTTGTTAGTGAAGTATTCAAAGTTCTACTTAATGTACTATTCAATGCGGCATTTACAGTAGTATCAAATTCCCATTTAGTATGCTCGCCGATATATTCTCTAATGCGGTCAAACACAACTACAGTATCATTTAGTGAATATCCAATTACCGTAAGAATGGCTGCAATAAAGGCCTGATTGATTTCCATGCTAAATGGCATAAAAGTATAGGTAATTGAGAAAATACCTAACACGATTAATACATCATGAAAAACTGCAGCAACTGCTCCTAGAGAAAATTGCCACTTCTGGAACCTTAAAAGAATGTATAAGAACACAACAATTAATGATCCAATAACTGCTAAAAAGGAGTTATTTTTTATATCATCTGCAATAGTTGGCCCCACTTTAATCGAAGACATAATTCCAATTTGTTTTTCTGAACTACCCTTTACGAAATTCTGATAGGTGGTTCCATCAGGAAGATAGGATTGTAGTGCTGCAAAAAGCTTGTTTTGAATTTCTTCATCAACAGCGACTCCTTCAACATCTACTTTGTACTTCGTTGTTATTTTTAATTGATTGTCTTCTCCAAAA
>JBKEHX010000032.1:0-13123 GCA_046711205.1 Flavobacteriaceae bacterium | reverse complement strand
CAGATTTATAACCAGTCACACTATTTATTAAATTTAACCGGTATAAATTTGACATTTTATCAATGTCTTCAAGACTAAAGTGTTGCATCTTTTTTAGCCAAAGATAAGTAAGAACAATTGAACGGTTTATTTATTTATATCCTTTTCATGTTTAAGAATAATCATTAATAGTATACTGACAACAGTCACTAAAATGCCAAGAAAAATAAAGTGGTCAGAAGTTTCATTTGTTGATAAAAACCCATCTATTGTTTTTTTGTCCAGAATAGATATGAAGAGTGCTAAGGGGATTAGTATTAAGATAAATTTAATTTTTTTTATTTTATTTTTCATATTACTGGGACTCATTAACTTTAAATAGAAACAGATTTTATAAATTTAGTAATTAAAAGTAAATTAAACATGACTCAGTTATTACTCTTTTTAACTTATTTCTTTATAAATGTAATACAACCTAATTCTGTTGAAGGTTTGTGGATCACTCAGGATGATGAAACTGGCAAGCAAAAATCAGAGGTACTAATTTATAAAAAGAATGGAAAATTGTACGGTAAAATTGTTCGACTTTTACTTCCAGAAGACCAAGGAAAGTTATGCGTAAATTGCAAGGGACCAGAAAAGGGAAAGCCAATTACCGGTTTGGTAATAGTTAATGAGCTTATTAAAGACGGTGAAAGCTGGGAGGATGGAACTATTCTTGATCCAAAATCTGGTAAGATTTATGATTGTTATATTACTCTTGAAGATAAAAACAACTTAAAAGTTAGGGGTTTTTTTGGTTTTTCTATTTTGGGGCGTACCCAGAATTGGATTAGAAAATAATAGTATTTTGTCTTTTAAATCCAAGAATATTCATGTTGACAATCCTTCAATTTTCAGAATTTCCGAACATTATAAAACCTTTTATTTAATTTCCTTTTAATGTGAAAAACAGATTACTGTTTGATTAAACTAAGCGAGATAAGAAAGAATAATTATTAAAAAATCGTTTTCTTTAAGAATTTTACATTCTTTTAATGTGATAAGTGTCATGCCTGAATTTTCAATTTTATTATTTATAGCAGTAATTTCAAATAAATTTTTATTTTAGGTTTTTTTATGACCCCAATGCTTTACCAGCTAGATTTTCTTGACCAAATACATCATTGATATTTACTTTAAGATCTGAGAATTCAGCAAAATAATCGTAGTAGTATTCTTTAAAAGAATCAAACTCTTAAATGTTTCCAGAGGAATTTTCACTACAACTTCGCTGTTAAAATTATCAGTTTTAATGAAGCTTGCATCTTTTTTATCAAATACTATTTCCAATTAGTTTTGTTCATTTTGATATCACTGTAAAGATTTAATAGATTCACTTCTAATGCTTTATGATCTTTACTTGATTGATGTGTTTACCCAAAAAAATAAATAAGAGTGTATTTTTTCTCATAAAATGGTTTAGTTTATTAAATGTTAATTCACTGCTATTTTAATGATCCACAATTTTTTTCAGTTTCAAGACATGTAAGTAGGAGATGATAAATCCCTTTTATTTATGTATTTTTAGTCTGAATAGTATTCTAATAATAATCATTAACCATTTAAGATGAATCCGTTTTCTGCGCTGCTACTTGTTAGCCTATTTTCCGTTCAAGCTTTTTCTCAAGCTTCATTACATTCTTTAAATTACAGTTCTGAGTTACCTTTTCATACATCAAGAGATTCAGAATATTACCACTTAGAAACAAGTATGTTAATACGTTCAATTTTGACTGATATGGTTTTTATAATTATAAAAGATCAAGATGAAACTAAAGATGTTCGTTTTTTAATTACTTTCAAAAGTAATAATGGGGCAGAACTTCCATTAAAGTATGTCGTCGCTTCTGAAAAAATTGAAAAAATATTGAAAAGCGATTTTTATAAAGATATCTTTAGGGAGGACTCTTATGACTGGATAAATAGGAGCTTTAGAACGAATATAGCTTATAAAGAGTAAGTTTTTTTGGGAATAAATAATCATAAATATTTTTCATAAAGACATTTTTGATAAAAGAATCTAGATTAAAAAAAAGCTTGAAATATTTCAATTCCAAATTAATACTACATCTATACTACAAATAAAATACTTATCTAAATCTTAAAAATATTAATTATATTTAAACCAAATTATGAGTAAAAAATCATCTACATATTGGAAAACCAATCTTAAATATTTAGCAATACTTCTTATCGTTTGGTTTACTGTATCCTTTCTTTTTGGAATCGTTTTAGCAGAATACTTAAATCAGTTTAAACTTGTTGGCTTTCCACTGGGTTTTTGGTTTGCACACCAAGGCGCCATTTATGTATTTGTTATATTAATTTTTATTTATGTCTATTTAATGAATAAGCTAGATAAAAAATATGATGTAGATGAAGTTTAATCTTTTTGAATAAATTTTATGAGCGCACAAACATGGACTTATCTTTTGGTAGGCATTACTTTTTTTATCTATATGATTATTGCAATTGTTGCACGTGCAGGTTCTACAAAAGAATTTTATGTTGCTGGAGGTGGAGTTCATCCTATTATAAATGGTATGGCAACTGCTGCTGATTGGATGTCTGCAGCTTCTTTTTTATCAATGGCAGGACTAATCGCTTTTATGGGTTTTTCTGGAGGGCAATACCTTATGGGGTGGACAGGAGGCTATGTCCTTCTTGCCTTATTACTTGCGCCGTATTTAAGAAAATTTGGAAAATTTACGGTACCAGATTTTATTGGCGAACGTTTTTATTCTAAAAATGCACGTTTAGTCGCGCTTATCTGTGCTCTATTTATTTCTTTCACCTACGTGGTGGGTCAAATGAAAGGCGTAGGTGTTGCATTTGCTCGTTTCTTGAATATTCCTTTTGACACTGGGGTATTAATTGGTATTGGAATTGTATTTTTCTATGCTGTATTAGGAGGCATGAAGGGAATTACATACACCCAAGTAGCTCAATTTTGTGTGTTGATTTTTGCTTTTACCGTTCCCGCTATATATATATCATTACAAATGACAGGGAATCCAATTCCCCAAGTTGGTTTTGGATCCAAAGGAACAGACGGCGTTTACCTTCTTGAAAAATTGAATTTACTCTCACAAGACTTAGGATTTGATGCCTATACTAGTATTGACAGAGGAAACCTAGTCAATATGTTTTTTATAACAGGCGCATTAATGTTTGGAACCGCAGGGCTACCGCATGTTATCGTTCGGTTTTTTACGGTTCCTAGAGTAAAGGATGCACGTATTTCAGCAGGTTGGGCCCTTTTGTTTATTGCCATTTTATATACAACAGCACCTGCAGTAGCTGTTTTTGCTAGAACAAATATTATAAATACGCTTTCTGAAAAGCCCTATTCAGAGGTTCCTCAATGGTTTACTAATTGGGAAAAAACGGGCTTGTTATCTTTTGAAGATAAAAATAAGGATGGTGTTATTCAATATGTTGCTGATACTCAAATTAATGAACTTACTGTTGACCAAGATATTATTGTTTTAGCAAATCCAGAAATTGCAAACCTTCCACCATGGGTTATTGGGCTAGTGGTAGCGGGAGGTTTGGCAGCAGCACTTTCTACTGCCGCTGGATTATTGTTAGTTATCTCTACCTCTATTTCTCACGACTTATTAAAAAATTACCTAAGACCCGATATCAGTGAAAAAGGCGAGCTTTTTGCAGCTCGTGTAGCAATAGCTGTTGCTGTTGTTGCTGCTGGTTTGGCAGGTTTAAATCCCCCTGGCTTTGTTGCCCAAGTGGTAGCCCTTGCCTTTGGACTTGCTGCTTCTTCTTTTTTTCCAGCCATTATTTTAGGAATTTTTGATAAACGCATGAATAAGGAAGGTGCCATTACCGGTATGATTGTGGGAATTGTTTTTACTGCATCATATATTATTTATTTTAAACCACAATTGGGTGGTCCAGGACTGCCTGAGAATTTTTGGTGTGGAATTTCTCCAGAGGGTATAGGTACTCTTGGCATGATTTTTAATTTTGTGATTGCACTAATCGTCTCCCGCTTTACTAGTGCCCCACCCAAAGAAGTACAAGAATTAACAGAACGCATTAGAACTCCAAGAGGCTCAGAAAGCCCTACAATCAATGCACATTAGAATAGTAAACATTACAGTTTAGTTATGAGTCAAAAAATACAATCCTTGTCAGGATATATCCATGAATACCAACGTAGTGTGCATCAGCCTGAAAAATTCTGGGGTCGTATTGCAGAATCATTTCATTGGCAAAAGCCATGGGATAATGTTTTGTCATGGGATTTTAAAGGACCAAACATTAAATGGTTTGAAAATGCCAAACTGAACTTAACAGAAAATATTTTTGAACGCCATCTTTTTACTCATGGTGAAAAAGCAGCTATCATCTGGGAACCTAATGATCCAAAAGAAGCCCATAGAATAATTAGCTACCGTGAGCTCTTTGAAATGACCTGTAAATTTTCAAATGCTCTTGAAGCAAATGGAGTTCAAAAAGGTGATCGAGTTATAATATATATGCCAATGATTCCAGAGGCCGCTGTTGCTATGTTGGCATGTGCCCGAATTGGTGCTGTACATTCAGTGGTTTTTGCTGGATTTTCATCTTCAGCACTAGCCGATAGAATTAATGACTGCGAAGCAAAAATGGTACTTACCTCTGATGGTAATTTTAGAGGGACTAAAAATATTCCTGTAAAAGAAGTAGTTGATGAGGCGCTAGAAAAAACAACAACCGTAGAAAAGGTAATTGTTTGCCAACGAACCCATACTAAAGTTTCCATGAAATCAAAACGTGATTTATGGTGGCATGATGTTATTAAAGGACAACCTACCGAGCATAAAGCAGCGACTTTAGATGCTGAAGATTTACTCTTTATTCTCTATACCTCAGGTTCTACGGGAAAACCTAAAGGGGTTGTTCATACCACCGGTGGGTATATGGTTTACACCCAATATTCCTTTTTAAATGTTTTTCAATATGAACAAAATGACGTGTATTGGTGTACCGCAGATATTGGTTGGATTACAGGGCATTCCTATATCGTATATGGACCTTTATTAGCAGGAGCTACAACCATAATGTTTGAGGGAGTGCCAACGTACCCTCATGCAGGAAGATTTTGGGAGATAATAGATAAATATCAAGTGAATCAATTTTATACGGCTCCAACAGCTATTAGAGCGCTTCAAGCCAAAGGATTAGAACCAGTAGCTCCTTATAAATTAGATTCTTTAAAAGTAATTGGTTCTGTAGGTGAACCCATTAATGAAGAAGCCTGGCATTGGTACCATGATCATATTGGTAAAGGTAATTGTCCGCTAGTAGACACATGGTGGCAAACAGAAACTGGGGGTATTATGATTTCACCATTGGCAGGGATTACGCCAAATAAACCTGCACATGCTTCTTTGCCATTACCAGGAATTCAACCCATTATTGTTGATGTAGAAGGGAATGAGTTGAAAGGAAATAATGTTGAAGGAAATTTATGTATTAAATTTCCTTGGCCTTCAATTTTACGAACTACTTATGGAGATCATAACCGCTGTAAAGAAACCTATTTTTCAACCTACCCAGGAATGTATTTCACCGGAGATGGTGCTAAACGAGACCACGATGGTTATTTAAGAATTCTTGGCCGAGTAGATGATGTAATTAATGTATCTGGACATCGAATGGGAACTGCAGAAGTTGAAAATGCAATTAATGAGCACCCCAGGGTCATAGAGTCTGCTGTAGTTGGATATCCACATGATATTAAAGGCCAAGGAATTTATGCCTACGCAATTTGTGATAAAGAAGGTATTTCAAATCAAGTCTTAATTGAGGAAATCAAAAACACGGTACGTAAAATTATTGGTCCTATTGCAAAACCCGATGAAGTTCAAATTGTAACTGGATTGCCTAAAACAAGATCTGGAAAAATAATGCGGAGAATTTTAAGAAAAATTGCTAGTAACGACATTTCTAATCTTGGCGATACCTCTACACTTTTGAATCCGGAAGTTGTAGCGGAAATTATTGAGGGAGCAAATTTAGATTAGCGTTTAAAGTTCTGAACAATATTCATCGCCTATTTCGAAAGAATTATAGATTTCTTCTGACACAGATCCTTGACGAACACCATCATCTGGAATTCCAGGTGAATTTTCATCATTATAATTATTAGTGTCATTATCAGTTTGAATAACAAAATAATAGACAGAATTATTAATGGCTTTTTGGATAATCTTACCACACCTGTCTTCGTCATTCTGACAACTATAGAGAAACAAGCCTATTCCTAATAAAATTATTTTTCGCATACCTTATAATTTAGATTCAAGAAAGGGCAGAACACGTTCTAATTTCATATATCGAGACCCTTTAATCAGAAGCTGATCAAATGTTAACGTTTTTGATTCTAAGAATTTAAATAAAGTTTCAAGGTCTTTATATTTTGTGACAGTCTCATTTTCAGTTTTAGTTGATGAGAAATTTGAACCAACCAAATAGATGCGTTTTAGTTTGTAATTAAGACACCGTGCGATAATATCTTCATGTTCTTTTATAGATGTAGCACCTAATTCTAACATATCTCCTAAAATCACGGCACTTTTTGAGGTAGCAATTTTTTCAAATGCCTCTAATGCAAGTTTCATACTAGAAGGATTAGCATTATAGGCATCCATTAACACAAGTGTATGTTTTATTTGTATTTCTTGTGAACGATAGTTAGTCGATCGATATGCCGCAATTGCTTTTTTTATTGCCTCAAGCGGTATGTCAAATAAATAACCAAATGAGATGGCGGCTGCAATATTATTTAGATTATACTCCCCATAAAGCGAACTTGTAAAAGTGTTTTTTTTAAAGCTTAGCTGTAATTTTAAATTTTTATTTATAAGTGGAAGAATTTGTATGTTGTTATTATCTCCTTTTCCATAACTAGTGGTTGGATAGTTCTTAGTTTGGTCAATTTGTTTACGATCGTCTCCATTAATAAGTATTTTTTGTTTTCTGGAAACTAAATGATCATAAAGCTCTGATTTACCTTTAATAACTCCTTCAAGGCTTCCAAAACCTTCAATGTGTGCTTTCCCAAAATTTGTAATATAACCCCAGTTAGGCTGGGCTATGTTGCAAAGAAATTTAATTTCTTTTATATGGTTTGCTCCCATCTCAATAATAGCAACCTCATGGTGTTCTTTTAATTTCAATAAAGATAACGGAACCCCAATGTGATTATTTAAATTTCCTTCTGTAGCAAGAACATTATATTTCTTAGCTAATACTTTTTTAATCAGTTCCTTTGTTGTTGTTTTTCCGTTACTTCCTGTTATTCCAATAATGGTTGTTTGAAGTTTATTTCTATGAAAGGTTGCTAAAGTCTGAAGTGTTTTTAGGGTATCTTTAACTAGAATTATTTTAGGACTCAGCTTTACTAGCTTTTCATCATCAACGATTATTTTACTTGCGCCTAAAGAAATTGCTTTCTCAGCAAAAAGATTACCATTAAAATTTTCTCCACGAAGCGCAAAAAAGATTTCTCCATTGTTTAGCGATCTAGTATCAGTAGAGATTCCAGTAGCTCCTAGGTAGTTTTCGTAGATACTTTGTAGCTGCATAGAATAAAAAAGCACCTTATAGAATAAGATGCTATTTTTTTAAGTTATTATCCTTGCCTTTTGTGCTTTGCACTCTTTTTAACTCGGCTTTTAGAACCTACCCGAGACATTGCGCACCTAAATCCAATGTGGGATGTTGCAATGTATTGAGGAAGGTATCTTCTTTGAGCTGGATCAAGCCAGTAGGCTCTATCTTGCCATGACCCTCCTTTAAACACTCTTACCTCATCAGTAATAAGGCTAGTTCTGCCTGATTTACTATCAATAGTTCTTGTTATTTTCCCATCTCCATCCTCTGTAACTACAGGGGGAGTGGGTGCATTATACATTAAGTTAGTTTCAGGTTTAGAACCATCCTTTTCTGCGATACCACCCTCAAATCTTCTAGATGATTCCAAATCTCCATCTCTATAATTTCTATTGTCACTTTCAGAAAAATTTTGTCGAAGAAAAGTTTCTTCTTCATTAATAGGCATTTGATCTAATTGTCCAGGAAGTCTTTTTAAAAGTACTTTTCCATTTGGAAGGGTGTCAAACACTAATTGATCAGGAGAAATCGTTACTGCTTTTCCATCATCACCAATTACATTTTTTAAATAAACATTTCCACGGTAGTAGTTGAAATCACTTGCTTCATCATCTACTATAGGACGGTATACGTCAGCTACCCATTCTGAAACGTTTCCAGCCATATCATAGATACCAAAATCATTTGGTGGGTATTGTTTGACTTGAATTGTGATGTCAGCTCCATCATCAGACCATCCTGAAATCCCACCGTAATCTCCCTTTCCAAGTTTAAAGTTAGCTAGTTGATCTCCTTCAGTTCTTCGGTCTTCAGAACGTGTGTATTCTCCAGACCATGGATATTTCTTTTTACCCCTGTAAGTGTTGTATTCTCTATCACCTACAAGTGCTAATGCTGCATATTCCCATTCAGTTTCTGTGGGTAATCTGTAGGAAGGTAACATAATTCCTTTTTCAATACCCGCATAAACTTTGATGGTATCACTTTGTTTTGAATTCGCACTTTTACCAGCTAAACTATCCATTTTACCTCCGTAAACAGTCTCAGGACGCTTAAGGTAAGCTGCAGTTGTAAAGGTGCTATTAGCATCAATATCATTATAACGGACATCTTTTTGCACATAGGCTTCACGTTCTAAAATTTGTTCATTTACTCGGTCTGTTCTCCATTCAGCATATTGAACGGCTTGTAGCCAGTTAACTCCTACTACCGGATATTCTGCATAGGCTGGATGGCGTAAATAATTAGTTGTTAATTCTTCAACATATCCTAATTGACTTCTCCAGACAAGTGTGTCTGGTAGAGCTCCCTCATAAATTTGTCGATAATTTTCTTGTTGTGTAGGAAAAACCATTTCTAACCAATCTAAGTATTCTAAATACATTACATTGGTTACTTCGGTTTCATCAATGTAGAAAGACATTACATGTTGCTTGTTGGGAGAATTGTTCCAATCGTGCATTACATCATCTTGTACTTGCCCTTTGGTAAAAGTTCCTCCTTCAACAAACACTAAACCAGGTCCAGTTTCTTGCTCCTCAAAATCAACATTATGTTGAAACCCCCCTTTCTTGGAATTGATGTCCCATCCTGTTCCACGAGAAGTGTTGTTTCCTCCACAGCTTATTATCAAAAGCATAGTGAAAAATGCGACTAATATTTGTTTTAAATTACTCACTTTCATATAGTTCGTTATTGTTTCTAAAACGTATTGCAATATACAAATAATCAATAGTAGACTTCGGAATGTTTTAATAAAAATTTCAACACCTTTGGAAATCTATTTGTTTAACGCATTAAATCGCTATTTATTGTAAATATTTTAAAGGTATATTATATTTTTAATGTGCAGGATAACATTTCTATGGATAAAACGTTTAAATTAGAAATGAAAGTTAATAAATTAAATTCTAGTATAGCGATTCTCTTTTTCCTTAGCTTCTTTATTTGTTTAGGTCAGGATTCTAGCCGTATAATTACTACAGGAGTACCTTTCTTGTTAATTGCGCCAGACGCAAGAGCTTCAGGAATGGGTGATGTCGGTGTAGCAACTCCAGCGGATGCATACTCGCAACAGTGGAACCCAGCTAAATACGCATTTATTTATACAGACAAAGTACTTGGCTTAAGCTACACACCTTACCTAAGCAAACTTGTAGATGATATTTTCTTAGGAAATATCACTTACTTCTCTCGTTTAAACGATAGAAGTTCATGGGCAACTAGTCTTAAGTATTTTAGCTTAGGCGATATTCGATTTAATGAATTTATTGGCGGATCAATTGTGGATCAAGGCATGGAACGTCCTACAGAATTGACGATTGACTTATCCTATGCACTTAAATTGAGTAAAACTTTCTCAATGGCAGTTGCCGGTCGTTATATTCGTTCAGATTTGAAAATTGTAACCGATTCCGATACTTCTTCTGCAAATTCGCTAGGTGTTGATATTGCAGGGTTTCATCAAAGCAATGTATTTAAATTTGGTTCTAATAATGCTATTTTTAGAACGGGTTTTAATATTTCGAATATTGGACCTAAACTTTCGTATGACCTAGGCGGTCAAAAAAACTTTATTCCTACTAATTTTAAAACTGGACTTGGTTTAGATGTGCTTTTTGATTCAAATAATATATTAGGAATTTATACAGAGCTCAATAAGCTATTGGTCCCCTCCCCTGTGGCTGTTTATGATCAAAACAATCTGTTTTTAAGATATAGTCAGCCTGATGTCGATTTTTTAAAAGGTATTTTCACTTCATTTAATGATGCTCCAGGGGGTGTTTCTGAAGAATTAAAAGAAATAACTTATGCTCTTGGATTGGAATACCGTTTTCAGGATTCATTTTCAATCCGCTCAGGCTTTTTTGGCGAAAGTCAAGAAAAAGGATCGCGACGTTATGTTACAATGGGTGCTGGCTTTGATTTAAAAAGTATAGATATTGACATCTCATACCTTTTTTCAATCTCTAATGTTCGAAACCCTCTAGAAAATACCATTCGTTTTTCATTAGCTTTAGACATAGGGAATTCCGTTTCAATTTCTTCGACTGAGATTTCAGAAGAGTAACCTTTCGAATTTCAAAAAATTATTACTGACTATAATTTTACTCATAGAACAGAAATGAGTAATTTTGATATTAAGTATTGGAAAAGTTTATTAGGATTTTATGAAGAAAATTACAAAGCAAACTTATTTAGATTGGTATGAAAACATGCTCTTCTGGAGAAAGTTTGAAGATAAATTAGCCGCCGTTTATATTCAACAAAAAGTAAGGGGTTTCTTACACCTTTATAATGGACAAGAAGCTGTTCTTGCGGGTTCTCTCCATGCTATGGAAATAGGAAAGGATAGAATGATTACTGCTTATAGAAACCACGTTCAGCCAATTGGAATGGGTGTAGATCCAAAAAGAGTAATGGCAGAACTTTATGGGAAAGCTACTGGAACTTCTCAAGGTTTAGGGGGTTCTATGCATATTTTTTCTAAAGAATTTAAATTCCACGGAGGCCATGGTATCGTTGGGGGTCAAATCCCTTTAGGAGCTGGCATGGCTTTTGGCGATAAATACTTTGAACGAGATAATGTCACGCTTTGTTTTATGGGAGACGGTGCAGTTCGACAAGGCTCACTTCATGAATCACTAAACTTAGCTATGTTATGGCAACTTCCAGTGGTATATGTCGTTGAAAATAATGGATATGCCATGGGAACTTCAGTAGCTAGAACTGCCAGCCATGAAGAAATCTGGAAACTTGGCTTGGGCTATGATATGCCTTGTGAACCTTGTGATGGAATGGACCCTGTGCAAGTTGCAAAAACAATGCATAAAGCAATTAGTTTAGCTCGTTCTGGCGGTGGCCCATCTTTTATCGAAATGAAAACATATCGATATAGAGGACATTCAATGTCTGATGCACAGCATTACAGAACGAAAGCTGAAGTGGAAGAATACCGTAAAATTGATCCTATAACACAAGTTAAAGAGGTGATTTTATCAAAAAAATATGCCGCTAAAGACGACTTAGATCAAGTGGCCAAAGATATTAAGGCACGTGTTTTGGAATGTGAGAAATTTGCTGAATCTTCTCCATATTCAGATCCAAGCTTAATGTATGATGTTGTATACGAACAAGAAGATTATCCTTTTATAAAACACAAATTGTAGAGCATGGCGCAAATAATTAATATGCCGAGGTTAAGTGATACCATGGAAGAGGGAACCGTTGCAAAATGGTTTAAAAAAGTAGGTGATAAAATTAATGAAGGAGATATTCTTGCAGAAATTGAAACCGATAAAGCGACCATGGAATTTGAATCTTTTAATGAGGGAGAACTTCTTTATATTGGAATTCAAGAAGGAGGTACTGCTCCTGTAGATACTCTTTTAGCTATTATTGGTGATAAAGAAGAAGATATATCTTTCCTATTAAAAGGATCGGACTTAAGTCCAGAAACTCCAGTTACTGAAGCAGTCTTTGAAGCTCCAGTAGCTGAAGAAGCTTTTGTAATGCCTGAAGGTACTGAATTAATTACAATGCCTCGCTTAAGCGATACCATGGAGGAAGGAACCGTAGCTTCATGGCTTAAAAAAGTAGGTGATAAAATTAATGAAGGAGATATTCTTGCAGAAATTGAAACTGATAAAGCCACCATGGAATTTGAATCCTTTTATCAAGGAACCCTATTATATGTTGGATTGAATGAAGGCGATACTGCAGCGGTAGATAGTGTATTAGCAATTATTGGTAAAAAAGGTACTGATGTTGACGCTGTTTTAGCGGCACATGGAAGTAAGCAAGCTGCGTCTCCCGTATCAGTAGTACAATCAAAACCTCAAACAACATCAGTAATTGAAACTAAAAGTACTCCAGCGGATGTTATGACTCCAGTTTCTTCAGTTTCAGGACGTGTTATAGCCTCTCCTTTGGCCAAAAAAATGGCAGCTGAAAAGGGTGTGAATTTAAATAATGTAAAAGGATCTGGTGAACATGGACGTATTATAAAAAGAGATATTGATAACTATCAGTCAAATCAACATGAAGTGGTTCTGCCTTTTAAACCTAGTAGAGCCGAATCTGTATCGGTTATAGCTAATTCTCAAATGCGAAAAACAATTGCAAAACGTTTAGCAGCCTCAAAATTTACAGCGCCTCATTATTACCTTGGTGTTGAATTTGACATGGATAATGCAATTTCTTTTAGAGCACAATATAACGGTATGCAAGACATTAAAATATCATTTAATGATATTGTGGTTAAAGCGACTGCATTAGCTTTAAGGCTTCATCCTCAGGTAAATGCAAAATGGGAAGATGCTCAAATAACACAACACCACCATGTTCATGTTGGGGTTGCAGTTGCTGTTGAAGACGGTTTAGTAGTTCCTGTAGTTAAGTTTACAGATGAACAAACCCTTCCTGAAATTGGGGCTTCTGTTAAAGATTACGTCATAAGAGCACGCGATAAAAAACTCACTCC
>JBKEHX010000031.1:0-13389 GCA_046711205.1 Flavobacteriaceae bacterium | reverse complement strand
TAAATTTTTTATCAAAAGATGGGCTATTGCGTTTCAAAACACCTTTTTAGTGCGTTTAGAAAATGGCTATAGAATCTTTCTTACTTATGCCCTAAGTGGTTTTAAACCTTATTTTTTCTTAGGAGGTACCTTTTTATTGTTGTTTGCTTCCTTTGCGTTAATCGGAATTTTTCCTCCTAAAGTGGAGTTTTTTCCTGATAACCAACCCAAGCAAATACTCATATTTATTGAATATCCTGAGGGAACTGCAATTGCTAAAACAAATGAAACTACTAAGAGAATAGAACAAGAAATCTTTTCTGTAGTAGAACGTTCTCAATACAATAAAAATGGATTTAATCTTTTGGTAGAATCTTTAGTTGCACAAGTTGGAGAAGGAGCAGGAAATCCACAAATAGACAACGGAAATACTAATGAACTTCCGCATAAAGGAAAAATTTCACTTACAATGCAGGAGTTTAAGTTTAGAAAAGGTGTCTCTAGTGAATCTTTACGAAAAGATATCCAAAAAAAAATGCTAGGTAAATTTCCTGGAGTTTCCATTTCTGTAGAGAAAGATGCTAATGGGCCGCCAGCAGGATATCCTATTACTATTGAAATTACTGGTAAAGATTATTTAGAGCTTATTCAGACAGCAGAAAAAATGAAAGAGCACTTAAATAGAATCAATATTGATGGCGTAGAAGAACTCAAAATAGACGTTAATAAAAATAAACCAGGATTAGAACTAAACATTGATCGTAAAAAAGCAGGCGAATTAGGAGTTTCTGCTTCTCAAGTAGGACAACTTTTACGTACCTCTTTATTTGGATCAAAAGGTGGGGTTTATAAAAAAGATGGGGATGATTATGACATTAATGTTCGGTTTAATAAAACTAATCGTTATGATGACAATGCGTTGTTTAATCAAAACATTATTTTTAGAGATCCGGCAACTGGTAAAATCAGAGAAATTCCAGTTTCTACCCTAATAAAACAAGAAAAAAATAATAGCTTCAATGCAATTAAACACAGAAGGCTTACACGTGTAGTAACCCTTTATTCCTCTGTGCTTGCTGGTTATAATGCAAATGCTGTTGTTAATGAAGTAAAAGTCACCCTGGAAAATTATACGCTTTCAAATGGAAATAGTTTTAAGTTTTCAGGAGAAATAGAAGAACAAGAAAAAAACATGGCCTTCTTGTCTAATGCCCTCGCAACAGCCTTGGGATTGATTTTGCTTTTACTCGTTTTCCAATTCAACTCTATTTCTAAACCCCTAATCATATTACTTTCTATTTTTTTAAGCTTTACGGGTGTCTTTTTAGGCTTAATTGCTTTCCAAATGCCCTTTGTTATTTTGATGACAATGATGGGTATAATTGCTTTGGCAGGAATTGTCGTAAATAACGGTGTTGTACTTTTAGACTACACGCAACTGCTTATTGATCGAAAAAGTAGCTCAGAAAACCTTGCCAAAGGTGAAATGTTGGCTAAAAATTTAGTAACAGAAGCTATTGTTGAGGGTGGAACCGCAAGATTACGTCCTGTGATTTTGACTGCAATTACAACGGTGCTAGGCCTTATTCCACTTGCCATTGGACTTAACATTGACTTTTTCTCTCTGTTTTCTGAATGGGATCCAAAAATTTATATTGGGGGAGACAATGTTATTTTTTGGGGACCGCTAGCATGGACGGTTATTTTCGGATTAACCTTTGCAACCTTTTTGACTCTGGTTATTGTACCATCAACCTTTTCTATTGTATATTCCATTAAACTTTGGCTAAAAAGGATTTTATAAAGAAATAGAAATCCTGAGGTTCACGCCTTAGGATTTTTTATTTTTGTATTACATTAAGAAAATCATGTATAGAACGCATCATTGTGGAGAACTCTCCTTAAAACATTTAAAAAGTGCCGTGACCCTTTCGGGGTGGGTACAAAAAAATAGAAATAAAGGCTTTATCATTTGGGCTGATCTTCGAGATCGTTATGGAATAACCCAGTTAGTTTTTGATGAAGAACGTACTCCAAAAGCTGTTTTTGAAAAAGCACAATGTCTCGGTAGAGAATTTGTAATTCAAGTTAAAGGAACAGTAATTGAACGGGAATCAAAAAACCCAAACATGATCACTGGAGATATAGAGGTTTTAGTAGACAACATAACCATTCTAAATGAAGCAAAAACTCCTCCTTTTACAATTGAAAATCAAACCGATGGTGGAGAAGAATTGCGCATGCAATATCGTTATTTAGACATTCGCAGAAACCCTGTTAAGGAAAAATTGATGTTCCGTTCTGAAGTTTCTATGGCGGTAAGAAATTATTTAACCCAAGCGGGTTTTATTGATGTTGAAACACCTTACTTAATAAAATCCACTCCTGAAGGAGCGCGTGATTTTGTA
This sequence comes from Flavobacteriaceae bacterium, assembly GCA_046711205.1. GTDB lineage: Bacteria > Bacteroidota > Bacteroidia > Flavobacteriales > Flavobacteriaceae > MS024-2A. Next base: position 11,002 of record JBKEHX010000031.1, on the reverse strand, counting down.
GTGCCTTCTCGCATGAATCAAGGCCAATTTTATGCTTTACCCCAATCTCCACAAACCTTCAAACAACTCTTAATGGTTGGTGGAATGGATAAATACTTTCAGATTGTTAGATGCTTTCGTGATGAGGATTTAAGAGCCGATCGTCAGCCAGAATTTACGCAGATTGACTGTGAAATGACTTTTGTAGAACAAGAAGATATTTTAAATCAATTTGAAGGATTAATACAACATCTTTTAAAAAGTATTAAAGGAATTGAACCCAAATCCTTTCCAAGAATGTCATATGATGAAGCCATAAAGAAATATGGTAATGACAAGCCTGATATTCGTTTTGGAATGACTTTTAATGAATTAAATGATGTTGCTCAAGGAAAAGGCTTTGGTGTTTTTGACAGCCAAGAGTTAGTTGTTGGAATTGCAGTTCCTGATGCTGCTGATATGAGCAGAAAAGAAATTGATGCATTAATTAATTGGGTAAAGCGACCTCAAATTGGTGCAAAAGGCTTGATTTGGGTGAAATGTAATACTGATGGAAGTTATAAATCTTCTGTAGACAAGTTTTTTAATGAAGACGATTTAACCGCATGGGCTTCACGTTGTGAAGCTAAGGCTGGGGATTTAATTTTAGTGCTTTCTGGTGAAACCCACGCCACACGTTCTCAATTAAGTATTCTAAGAATGGAACTTGCAGAAAGATTAGGTCTTCGTAATCCTGAAGAATTTGCCCCCTTATGGGTTACTGATTTTCCATTATTAGAGTGGGATGAAGAAAGCAAACGCTACCACTCGATGCACCACCCTTTTACAGCGCCTAAAGCTGAACATTTGGCAATGTTAAAAACAGATCCGGGTGCGGTAAAAGCAAATGCTTATGATTTAGTATTAAACGGAAATGAAATTGGTGGGGGTTCCATTCGAATTCATGATAAAACCTTACAATCGCAGATGTTTGATTTATTAGGCTTTTCTAAAAAAGAAGCTCAAGCCCAGTTTGGCTTTTTGATGGATGCCTTTCAATTTGGAGCCCCCCCACATGGAGGAATAGCTTTTGGATTGGATCGCCTTGTCGCAATATTAGGCGGCGAAGAAACCATTCGTGATTTTATTGCTTTTCCAAAAAATAATAGCGGTCGTGATGTCATGATTGATGCGCCTGCTGCATTGGATGCCAATCAACTGAAAGAATTAGCCCTACAATCATCTTCATCTAGGAAGGAATGAAATTAGTATTACGTGTTTTGTTTCTCGTTTTTTTATGTTCACTCGCCTATGGAATTTATCATAAGGCTCAAATTAACTTTACTACTGGAGAACGTATTATTGGGTTTACTGTTTTGGGAGGAGCTTTTATTTATCTCCCGCTATTTCTATATCACCATTGGAAAGGAAAACGCCTACAAGATTATACTATGAGTGAAGAAAATCTAAAAAAAATGCGCGAAAAACAAGAAGCTATATCTAAATTTAAAAAATAAATGTAATAAAAGCTATTTTTATTAAACGCTTTTAAACACCGAATATCACTTATTTTTTATTAACAATAATTTTCTAAGATTATTGATAATCAAACACTTTGCTGAATAAAAAGTCTTAAAAAATTTACATTCACAGATTTTAAGCGTAAGTTTGCAGAAATAATTAATACAAAATATACAATGACTGGTACAGTTAAATTTTTCAATGAAGCTAAAGGATTTGGTTTCATAACAAACGATGACTCTGGAGAAGACGTATTCGTTCACATTTCAGCCCTTAACGGCGAAACCCTCAGAGAAGGAGCAAAAGTAGAGTATGTAGAAGAAGATGGTAAAAAAGGGAAGCAAGCTTCCAGTATTACCGTATTATAATTTATATATTAATACTAAGATTTAAGCACTTCAGCAATGAGGTGTTTTTTTATTTCCTTTTTTCTGCAAAAAAATCATCTAATAAGACTTTAGCCTCCTCAGCCATAATTCCTCCCAAAATACTTGTTTTTGGATGAAGTTTAAGTGCTGCTTGTTGGAATCCTCTTTTAAAATCTGAAGTGCCAAACACCACACGGCCTAATTGACTCCATATCAATGCCCCTGCACACATAATACATGGCTCTAGAGTGACATAAAGCGTACACCCTACTAAATATTTTCCATTGAGGTAATTTGCTGCTGCTGTAATTGCTTGCATTTCTGCATGTGCCGTTACATCATTCAACCGTTCTGTTAAATTGTGAGCGCGTGCAATAACACGCTGAGCCACCACAACTATAGCCCCCACCGGAACCTCGCCTGCATGAGCGGCTTTTTCTGCCTCAACTATGGCAAGTTTCATAAAATAATGATCATCTAGTTCCATCCCCAAAAATACAAATTCCAAAGGCATTTGTTCCGCCCGTTTTTCTGTTACCTTTACGGCATGTCAGAAAACCGATTTTCATCTGTTTCCTATCCGGAAGATTTAAGGCAACTTTCCATAGTTGACTTGCCCGACTTTGCGGCATCATTACGACAAAAAATAATCCATGCCTTATCAAAAGGGGAGGGCCATCTAGGCTCAAGTTTAGGAACCGTTGAGCTTACCGTTGCTTTGCACTATTGCTTTAACACTCCAAAAGATGTTTTAATTTGGGATGTAGGACATCAAGCTTATGGGCATAAAATGTTAACAGGAAGAAGATCAGCTTTTAAAAAATTGCGTCAACAAGGAGGCATTAGTGGCTTTCCAAATAGAGAAGAAAGTAGCTTTGATTCGTTTGGAACAGGACATGCCGGAACGGCTATTTCTGCTGCTTTAGGAATGGCGTTAAGTGCTCAATTAAAAGGAGATAACAATCAGTTCATTGCTATTGTTGGCGATGCGTCTATTGCAAATGGAATGGCCTTTGAAGCATTGAATCATTTAGGAACCACACAGGCTAATGTGTTAGTGGTCCTGAACGATAATACTATGGGTATAGACCCTAGCGTTGGAGCATTAAAAAATTATTTTGAAAATGTAAAAAAGGAAGCGCCAACAACACCAAACTTTTTCAAAGCCCTTAATCTTGATTATTCAGGACCCATTGATGGGCATGACATTAATTCACTTATCAAAACCTTTGAGCAGCAGAAAAAAATTACAGGTCCCCGTATTTTACATGTTGTAACAAAAAAAGGGAAAGGCCTCCCTGCTGCAGAAGATCAACAAGTAACATATCATGCCCCGGGAAAATTTGATCCTATGACCGGGAAACTTAATCCCTCTCAAAGTCATCAGAAAATTAAATTTCAAGAAGTCTTTGGAAATACCCTGCTAAAATTAGCCCAAATAAATGATTCCATTATTGCCATTACGCCAGCAATGCCGACAGGAAGTGGACTTGTGAAAATGATGAAGGATATGCCAGAACGTTGCATTGATGTTGGCATTGCTGAGCAACACGCCGTTACTCTTGCTGCTGGAATGGCAACACAAGGTATGCTCCCTTTTTGTGTGATTTATTCAACCTTTTTACAGCGGGCTTATGATCAAGTAATTCATGATGTAGCCCTACAAAATTTGAGTGTTGTTTTTTGCATTGATCGTGCAGGCTTAGTGGGTCATGATGGCTCCACCCACCACGGTGTATTTGATATTTCTTTTTTACGCTGTATTCCTAATCTAGATATTGTGAGTCCTGCAGATGCAGAAGAATTACAAAACCTAATGTTTACTTCGCAACAAGGAATTAAACATCCATTGGCCATTCGCTATCCAAGAGGCTTTACTTCACAAACAAAAGAGGTTTATAATTTCAGAACAATTCCTTGGGGTAAAGGACGCTTATTGCAAAAAGGAACAACCATTGCAATACTCTCACTAGGAACATTAGCAACTGTTGTTGAAGATGCCCTAAAAAATAATCCCAATGCCTCTGCTTTTTCGCATTATGATTTGCGTTTTGTAAAACCTTTAGATACTCAAATGCTTCATACTATCTGTAAAACATATAAAGCCCTTATTGTTTTTGAAGACGGAATAAAGGCCGGGGGTGTTGGAAGTGCAATTCTTGAGTTTGCTGCCCAAGAAAACTATACACTTCCTATTCAACTGGAGGGAATTCCGGATGCCTTTATTTCCCATGGAAAAATAGAATTATTATATGCAAAATTAGGATGGGATTCGCCTTCTATTGTAGAAAAAATAAGTCTGTTATTAAATAAAATAGGGGGATGATAAGCCTTGTTCCTAGTGTTTTATATATTTAGCCTATGAGTAACCGAAAACGCCTTTTTTTATTAGATGCATTTGCCCTTATTTATAGGGGCTATTATGCATTTATTAAAAATCCTAGAATAAATTCAAGCGGAATGGACACCTCTGCTATCATGGGGTTTACTAATTCTTTGTTAGATGTAATTAAAAGAGAGCGGCCAGATCATCTTGCTGTTTGTTTTGATAAAGGAGGATCTTCTAGTAGAACCGAACTTTTTACAGAGTATAAAGCCAACCGTGATGAAACTCCAGAAGCCATTAAAATTGCCATTCCCTATATTCAAAAAATTTTAGAGGCGATGCACATTCCCGTAATTGAAAAAGCTGGATTTGAAGCAGATGATATAATTGGAACCCTTGCTAAGCAGGCGGAAAAAGAAGGCTATAAAGTTTTTATGGTAACTCCTGATAAAGACTTTGCACAATTGGTCTCTGAAAATATTTTTATGTACCGCCCAGCGCGAATGGGAAATGGAATTGAAATATGGGGAATCCCAGAAGTTCAAGCAAAATTTGAGGTTGATAGGCCCGAACAAGTTATTGACTATTTGGGTATGATGGGTGATGCAGTAGATAACATCCCAGGATTACCTGGAGTAGGAGATAAAACGGCAAAGAAGTTTCTGAAAGCCTATGGAAGCATGGAGAATCTCTTAGAAAATACTCATGAAATAAAAGGGAAGCTTAAAGAAAAAATTGAGGCAAATAAAGAATTAGGGCGATTGTCTAAAGAACTAGCAACCATTATCTTGAATGTTCCCGTTACTTTTGAGGCATCAGCTTGTGAGTTAACCTCTCCCGATGAAAATGCAGTAAGAGTTCTTTTTGATGAATTAGAATTTCGAAGAATGGCCGAAAATTTTAAGAAGATTTTCAGTCCGCAAAATGTTCCTGTTCAAAACGAAGAAAAAAACACCCCAAAACCTGCTCAAGAAGGACAACAATTTGATCTTTTTTCTGTCCCAGGAAGCGGTACAGTAAGTGAAAATAGTGCCGATGAAAGACAAAATTTAACAACTAATAAACATTGGTACCAATATGTAAATTCGCCTACTGCACTAACTCAATTGGTAAACGAATTAATGCAACAAAAAAGTGTTTGTTTTGATACAGAAACCACATCATTAGACGCCTTGAAAGCAGAATTGGTGGGAATTGCCTTTTCTTGGTCTAAAGGAAAAGGATATTACCTAGTCCTTCCTGAAAATAAAGAAGAAATACAAAAAATTCTTGAGCCTTTAAAAGTCTTTTTTGAAAGTTCAGAAATTCAGAAAATAGGCCATAACCTTAAATATGATTTAAAAGTACTTCGATCCTATGGAATTTTGGTGAATGCACCTTTTTTTGATACTATGATTGCGCATTATTTAATTAATCCTGACATGCGTCATAACATGGATATATTGGCGGAAACTTATTTAAATTATTATCCGCAATCCATTATCGAGTTAATTGGTAAAAAGGGGAAGAATCAAGGGAATATGCGAGATGTTCCTTTAAAACAACAAACCGAATATGCTGTAGAAGATGCTGACATTACACTTCAACTGAAAGAATATTTTCACAAAGAAATGACTACTGCAAAGATACTTGATCTTTATGAAAAGGTGGAACTTCCTCTGGTTTCTGTATTAACTGACATGGAATGTGAAGGAATTAATTTAGATGTACCCTTTTTGAATGTTTTATCAAAAAGTCTTTCGGAAGACATTGTCGTTTTAGAAAAAGATATTTATGAAGCAGCTGAGGAAACCTTTAATATTGCCTCTCCAAAACAATTAGGACTCATTCTTTTTGATAAATTAAAATTAGTTGACAAGCCCAAAAAAACGAAGACAGGACAGTATTCTACGGCAGAAGATGTTTTGTCTTATTTAGCAAAGGAGCATTCCATTATTTCAAATATTTTAGATTGGCGCTCACTTAAAAAACTACAAAATACTTATGTTGATGCTCTTCCAAATGAAATTAATCCAAAAACGGGGCGTGTACATACTATTTATAATCAAGCAGTGGCAGCAACGGGGCGCTTAAGCAGTAACAATCCAAACCTGCAAAACATTCCAATTAGAACAGAACGTGGTCGAGAAGTTCGAAAAGCCTTTATTCCTAGAGATGAAAATCATGTTTTACTTGCAGCCGATTATTCCCAAATAGAATTACGAATTATTGCAGCATTAAGTAAAGATGAAGGAATGTTGTCTGCCTTTCAACTCAATGAAGACATTCATCGTTCTACAGCTGCAAAAGTATTTGATGTACCCTTGGAAAAAGTTACTAGAGAGCAGCGTAGCAATGCCAAAACTGTAAATTTTGGAATTATTTATGGTGTTTCTGCTTTCGGTCTTAGCCAGCAAACTGACTTAAGTCGCTCAGAGGCTAAAGAGCTTATTGAGACCTATTATACAACCTATCCTAAATTACGTTATTACATTCAAAATCAAGTAGATTTTGCTAGAGACCATGGCTATGTTGCAACGGTATTGGGAAGAAGACGCTATTTGAAAGATATTAACTCACAAAATGCCATTGTTAGAGGTGCCGCAGAACGAAATGCCGTGAATGCTCCCATACAAGGAAGTGCTGCAGATATTATTAAACTTGCCATGATTGCGATTCAAAAACGCTTAAAATCAGAAACATGGAGGTCAAAAATGTTACTTCAAGTTCATGATGAGCTTGTATTTGATGTTCCCAAAGAAGAGGTTGAGGCGCTAAAAACCATGGTTAAAAACGAAATGGAAAATGCCTTTGATATTAACGTACCATTGGTTGTTGATATTGGAATCGGAAACAATTGGTTAGAAGCACACTAGCTAGAAGCTCTACTTTTTTGTTCAATAGAAAATTAGAATAAAAAGTTTTTGCAAAGCAATATATAATTGTACATTTGCAGCCCGTTGAAACAATTCTTGACGGATAAAAATATTTATTGTGAATACATTAAGTTACAAAACAATTTCTGCCAATTCAAATACGGTAAACAAAGAATGGGTCCTATTAGATGTTAAAGATCTTCCTCTTGGAAGGGTTTCAGCAATTATTGCCAATTTTTTGCGTGGTAAATACAAAACCGATTACACCCCTCACGTTGACTGTGGGGACAACGTTATTGTTGTAAATTCAGCACACGTTACCTTGAGTGGAAATAAATGGGAGCAAAAAGAATATATTCGACACACTGGCTATCCAGGTGGACAGCGCAAATTAAATGCCACACAGTTGCACAACAAAAAAGATACACGTCTAATTGAAAACGCAGTACGAGGGATGTTACCTAAAAATAAATTGGGCGCTGAATTATTTAGAAACTTACGAGTATTTGGCGGCTCAAAACACGAACAAGATGCACAAAATCCAAAAACCATTAATATAAACGACTTTTTATAATGGATACTATTCATACTATTGGCCGTCGTAAAACCTCTGTTGCTCGTATATTTGTGAGCAAAGGAAAAGGTAAAATCACGGTAAATCAAAAAGATTATGCAACGTACTTTCCAACCCCTACCTTACAGTACAAAATCCAACAACCTTTTATGTTAACCAACACAGAAGGAAACTACGATTTAAAAGTTACTGTTAAGGGTGGCGGTTCAAACGGACAAGCGGAAGCTGTACGACTTGCCATTTCTAGAGCACTTTGCCAAATCAACGAAGAACATCGCATAGAATTAAAGCCAGAAGGTTTATTGACGCGTGATCCAAGAATGGTAGAACGTAAGAAGTTTGGTCAGAAAAAAGCAAGAAAAAAATTCCAATTCTCAAAACGTTAATTGGTATCCGTTTTGTCTTTGGCAAAACAAAGTTCATACATTTATTAAATAACCAGTTGCTTAAACCGCTAAGGCGGATGTTAGTTTAGCATCTAAACAAGTTGCAAAGCTTGTTGCTATTCAAAAGGAACGTAAACTAAAACACAATGGCAAAACCTGAAGTAAATGACCTGTTAAAAGCAGGTGTACATTTCGGACACTTAACTCGAAAATGGAATCCAAACATGGCTCCCTATATTTATATGGAGCGAAATGGGATTCATATTATCAATCTTTACAAGACTGCTGCAAAGATTGAAGAAACTAACGAAGCTCTTAAAAAAATTGCTTCCTCAGGGCGTAAAATCCTCTTTGTTGCAACAAAAAAACAAGCAAAGGATATCGTGGCTGAAAAAGCAAAATCGGTAAACATGCCATACATTACAGAGCGTTGGCCTGGAGGAATGCTTACTAACTTCGTAACCATTCGTAAAGCTGTTAAAAAAATGGCCTCTATCGATCGTATGAAAAAAGATGGTACATTTGAAACACTTTCCAAAAAAGAGCGTTTACAAGTCGATCGTCTTAGAGCTAAATTAGAGAAAAATTTAGGTTCAATTACAGACATGACACGTCTTCCTGGAGCACTTTTCATTGTAGATACTACACGTGAGCACATTGCGGTAAAAGAAGCTCAAAAATTAAAAATTCCGATTTTTGCAATGGTTGATACAAACTCTGATCCTCGTGATGTAGATTTTGTAATCCCATCGAATGATGATGCATCAAAATCAATTGACAAAATCTTAGGTCTTGTAACTGGAGCTTTAGCGGAAGGGTTAAAAGAACGCAAAAACGAAAAAGAAGAAGATGCTAAGGATATGGAGGCTGCCGCTAAAAAAACAGAAGCTGCAGAAGCTGCTGAAGAAGAGGCACCAGCTATAGAAAAAACTCCTGTTGTAAAAAAAGAAGCGCCAGCTGTTAAGGCTAAAGAAGAATAAACCAACCCATAAATTAATTGAACTGTGAAAATTACTGCATCTGAAGTAAACAAACTCCGCCAATCTACTGGAGCGGGAATGATGGACTGTAAAAAAGCGCTTGTTGAAGCCGAAGGAGATTTTGACAAAGCTGTTGAAGTGTTACGTAAAAAGGGACAAAAGGTAGCTGCTAATCGTGCCGACAGAGATTCTTCTGAAGGAGCAGCTTTAGCAAAAGTTAATGATAATAATACTAAAGGTATTGTTGTTTCAATTAACTGTGAAACCGACTTTGTTGCTAAAAACGATACTTATTTGACACTAGCAAATGCACTTGCTGATTTAGCCTTAAAATTTGACTCACTAGAGGCTTTTCTTTCCGCTGAATTTCAAGGAATGACTGTTGCTGAGAAATTAACTGAACAAACGGGTATCATTGGTGAAAAAATTGAAATTGGAGGGTTTAAAACACTAAGTGCTCCATATGTAGGTTCTTACATTCATGCTGGAAACAAAATAGCTACCCTCGTTGGATTATCATCAGCAATTGATAATGCTGCTGAAGTTTCTAAAAACGTTGCCATGCAAGCCGCTGCAATGAACCCTATTGCACTAAATGAAGACGGTGTAGATGCTTCAATTATTGAAAAAGAAATTGAAATTGCAAAAGATCAATTACGTCAAGAAGGAAAACCAGAGGCAATGTTAGATAATATTGCTAAAGGAAAAATAAAGCGTTTTTTTAAAGACAATACTTTAGTAAATCAAGATTATATTAAAGACAGTAAGCTTTCTGTTGCTGCTTATGTAAAATCTGCTGGTGACGTTGAAGTTATCGCTTTTGAACGCGTAGCCTTAGGTTAAATCTTAAAAGCTAATTATATAAAGCACCCAATAGGGTGCTTTTTTTATACCTTACCCTTATGGAAACAGTAAATAAATGCGGGTGGTGTAAAGGAGATGAACTCTATGAAAGTTACCATGACATAGAGTGGGGGGTCCCTGTTTTTGAGGAGCAAGCTCTTTTCGAATTTCTAACCCTAGAAACATTTCAGGCAGGCTTGAGTTGGATTACTGTTTTGCGTAAAAGACCAAAATTCAGAGAAGCCTTTGATCAATTTAACTACCATAAGATTATACATTATGACTTCAAAAAAGAAGAAGAATTGATGAACAATAGTGGCATTATTAGAAATCGAATGAAAATAAGTGCCTCCATTAATAATGCAAAAGCCTTTATGGAAATTCAGGTGAAGGAAGGTAGTTTTTCAAACTATCTATGGGGATTTGTAAATGGAGCTCCCATCATTAATTCATTTAAGCAACCAGGGGAAGTTCCTTCCGCCACACCACTGTCAATTAGACTAAGTAAAGACTTAAAACAAAAAGGATTTAAGTTTGTAGGTCCCACAGTAATTTATGCATTTATGCAAGCTACAGGAATGGTAAACGACCACCTAGCAGATTGTTTTCGCTATAAAGAGATATTGTTAAAACGGTAAATCATCTTCAACCTGATTTGCATCCCCTTCTGCAGGTTCAAATGCAGTTGCAGGAGGAATTGGAGGCATCTCAGATGGAGCTCCTCCTTCTGAAGCTTCAATACGCCATCCTTGTACAGAGTTAAAATATTTGGTTTCACCTTGAGGGTTAACCCATTCTCTACCTTTTATGTTAATTCCGATTTTAACAGATTGGCCCACTTGGTGGGTGTTAAGTAAATCACATTTATCCTGAATAAATTCAATTAAGATATGTTGAGGATATTGTTCTTCAGTTGTAACAACTACTTCCCTTTTTCGGAAACCGTTTGATCCGTAGGTTTTTGTTTCGTCAATCCATTTAATCTTTCCACTTACTTCCATAGTTTCTTTTATGATGAGACAAAAATAACAAAAGTTTTTTCGGTCTGTGCTTGCTTGTGCAAGCAATTTATCAAATTCATGTATATTCGTGTTGAATCCTTAAGTATGAAGCTGCTTCTCACCTTAAAAAATCAGCTCAAAAATAGCTGGGCCCTTTTTGCCTTTATCATAGTGGCTCTTATTTTATGGA
>JBKEHX010000030.1:0-13563 GCA_046711205.1 Flavobacteriaceae bacterium | reverse complement strand
CAAATGAATTAGGAAAACTTGCAGCTAAAACTTTATTGAAAGTGCTCAATTAAAAACTACTTACAACAATGTATAATAGTAATAACGGTTTGGGAGTAATCCCGAATCGTTTTTTATTTAGATACTACTTCTTGTAGTTAGTATATAAACCCAAACCTCAGCATTTAAGACACTACATACATATAATCCCAAATGTTCTATCTAATGTGTTGATAAAAAGAGCATTATAGATTTATTAAGTAGAGTTTTTCCATGGAGTTTTCCTACCATATCTGCGTATAGCGAACACTGAGATTAGAAAATATTTGTATCTTAGATTAAATTAAAAAACAAATGAGAAGTTCAGTTATTCTAACCTTTTTTTTTCTACTATTAACCTCTTGTACGCCAAGAGTCACCGATTCAAATATTAAGCAAGGAATGTCCCTTGAGAGGCTTTCAAGAATTGATAATATGCTCAATAAGGCAGTTGAAACCAAAGAAATTCCTGGAGCAGTGGCTTTAGTAACAAGAAACGGAAAAACCGTTTATCAAAAGTCTTTTGGAATTGCTAATCCAGAGGATGATCGTACATTTAGTGACAACGATATTTTTAGAATTGCCTCTATGTCCAAAGCCATAACTTCCTTGGCAGTTCTTATGCTTTGGGAAGAGGGAAAATTTTTCCTGGATGACCCCATTTCAAAATATATTCCAGCCTTTTCTGAAGTAGAAATTTTAGATAAATTTAATTCCAAAGACAGCACCTATACCTCGACTCCTCCAAAAAACAAAATGACCATAAGACATCTATTAACGCATACTTCAGGAATAGGGTATGGGGAAATTGATGGCAATCCTGCAATAAGGTCTATTTACTGGAAAAGAGGGCTGCGAGATATCTTTTCACCTGAGCAAAATATGGAAGAGATTACCAATGCAATAGCAAATCAGCCTTTGCATCATGAACCAGGGAAACGATTTACTTACAGTCTTGGTCTAGATGTTTTAGGTCATTTTGTAGAGCTCATGTCGGGAATTACTTTTCCTGAGTTTTTGAGGGCAAGAGTTTTTGAACCCCTTGAAATGAAAGACACCCATTTTACGCTTCCAAAAGATAAACACGATAGATTAGTGCCTGTGCTTACTAGAGAGGGAGATGAATGGTCAGTCTATAGTGCTTCATTTTACGATGTGAATTATCCAATCAAATCAAAAAATTATTTTTCTGGAGGCGCTGGACTTTCAAGCACGGTGCAAGACTATGCCAAGTTTCTTTCCTTGTTTCTAAATGATGGAAAAGCAAATGGACATCAGATCATAGGTAAAAAAACCTGTGAATTGGTTTATGAAAATCAAATGCCTAAAGATGTGAATATTTCCCATGGTTTAGCATTTGGAGTTTTACCTCAAAAAGACCTTAAAATTGGAGCTGGAGGGAGTGAAGGCACACTCACTTGGGGAGGCTATTTTAACACAAGTTACTTTGCAGATCCAGAAGAAAATCTAATTGGAATAATTTACAAGCAGACCTTTGGCATTGGAAATGATAGTACCTCAGGAAGATTTAGAGAGCTTGTTTTTCAAGCAGTGGTGGAATAAATCTTTTCATGGAAAAGACATTTCATCTCTTAAAAAAGATGAAAGAGTCTAAGGGGGAAATCACAACTGATGGATTATTTAAATATGTTAAAAATAAAGTAGGTGTAGAATCAATTATGAAATTTAACAATCAGCAGACGCCAGAAATTCTTTACGGTGAAGAGGTAAGTAAAGATTCTTTTATTTTTAACTAATATTATGATTCAACTTTATTTAATGGGAGTAATCTATGCCATTCTTGGAATAATTCATTTTACCCATACAGGATTTTATAGACCACTAATGCCAAAATTCCTGCCCGCTCATAACTTGTTGATTTACTTAAGTGGTGTTGCTGAAATTATTCTGGGGATTGGGATACTTTTTCCACAAACCAGAAGCTTTGCTCTTTGGGGATTAATAACTATGCTCCTTGTCTTTTATTAGTACATGTGAATATGCTATTTCCATCAAACCAACTCGGAATTTCTCCATGGATTCTTTGGTCAAGAATACCCATTCAGTTTATTTTAATCTATTGGGCTTACATTAATTTACCGCAGTTAGCTGCTTAATTAAAGGGTAAAATATTATCAACACTTGACTAATAATCCTACGATTCAGGGCATCGTCAACACTCACTGAAGCCTACCTTTTAAACCCTTTTTATCACTAGTGATAACCCTGTGTAAAACCCCCCTTTTATTTTTAGAATTTTGTTATAGCTTACGGTTCTTAATAAATACCTTCTTTTGTGAAATCATAATACCCTATTTTAATACCAACCACATAATAGTCAACTATCAAAGCACCTTGTATGGCAGGGATTACGAACATAAATTCGTCCTGTAATCTTGTATACTTTGAAAATATTTCAATAACTTTGAAAATATTCCACTATTAATTTAATAGGATTTGTCTTGAAAAGAAAATGCATTAAAATCTCTTCCAGTAGCTGTTTTCTTTTTATAAAATGGCAGTTCATTTTTTTTTTATTTTCACAAAATATATTAATCTCTTGTAATTCTTATACTAGCGATTTTGTTCCTATTAAGTCAATAGTAAAGCATCAAAATGGGATGAATTATATTGGAATGGATGCTTGTTTAAAGTGTCATCCTCAAATTGTTTCATCTCATCTTCAAACTTCTCACTATAAAACATCTAAGTTAATTGAATTTAATGATGTAGATTTTTCAGGAAAAAACTCGATTAATTTTGCCAATGGTGATTCTATAAAATTTACTTATAAAGAGGGAGTTTTTTACCAAGAAGGATATAGAAATTATATAAGCGTTCCTTATTATAAAAAAAGGATGGATGTTGTTCTTGGTTCTGGAAACAAAGGGAAATCTTTCTTAAATTGGGATGATAATTCTCTTTTTCAGCTTCAAGGGTCGTTTCTTGAAAATCCAAGTCTATGGGTTAATAGTCCTGGTTACCCATCTTCACTATCTCAAATGCGACCTATTTTTCCTGTTTGTTTGGAATGCCATGTAACTTATGCCGAGCCACCCCCCCCGATGAGTAAGAATCAAAACAATAGGTTTTCAAAAAAAAATATTATTTATGGTATAGATTGTCAAAGATGCCATGGAGCGGTTGAGAATCATGTAAAACATCATCAAGAAAATAGAATGGATACTATTGGAAAATATGTTTTAAGTTATGCAAAATTCACTCAAAGTCAAAGAATAAGTATGTGTGCTTTATGCCATTCGGGTATTGGGGGAAAAAATGAGACAAAACCTTTCTCTTTTCAACCAGGAGATTCATTAAAAAATCTTATCAATAAAAAAAATTCATTTAATTCTTCTAAAGCAATAGATATAGATGTACACGCTAATCAAGTAGGTTTATTAATAGCTAGTAAATGTTTTCAAGAAACTGAAAATATGGATTGTATGACTTGTCACAATCCACACAAACAAGAACGAGGAGTTGGAATTAAATTTAATGCAATTTGCATTTCTTGTCATCAAAATGTTAAACACTCTGAACAAACTTCAAATAATACTATATCTTTATCAAAATGCATTACCTGCCACATGCCCTTGAAAAATAGTAAGGCGATGAAACTTGAGTTGGATGTAAATGTATTAACGCCTGTAAAGGTAAGAAGTCATTTCATAAGTATTAATGACTCCCATAAAACAACTACTTCTCCCTAGTTTGAGTGTTTTTCGATGAATTCTTACTAATGACTTTAGCGGTAATTCTTTAATCAACTATTTTTTCGCATATTTAAGGTATGATGAATTATAAATTCCATGCTGTATGGCACCCTGAATGTTACCATGGCTGGGGAAGAACAAAACGTTTTTTTGAAGGATGGTACTATAAAGTTGTCAGTGAAAATCAAAGACATGCGATGGCTATTATTCCTGGAATCGCTATGGATAAAAACGGTAAAAAACAAGCTTTTATTCAAGTCTTGGATGGTAAGAATTTAAACGCAACCTATCATCGATTTGAAGCAAAAGAATTTCAACCCACCCCTAAAAAACATTCATTAAAAATCAAAAATAATTTTTTTAGCGAAAAAAAAATATTTCTTGATTTACCTGAGCTTAAGGGAGAGCTTATTTTCGAAAATTTATCCCCATGGCCTAATAGTTTTTTCTCACCTGGAATTATGGGACCATTTTCATTTGTTCCCTTTATGGAATGTTATCATGGGATTTTAAGCATGAATCATAGTATTAAGGGAGCGTTAATGCTTAACGGGCAAACTTTATTGTTTGATAAAGGGAGAGGTTATATTGAAAAAGACTGGGGGTACTCTTTTCCAGAGGGATATATTTGGATGCAGAGTAATCATTTTAGTCAAAAGGAAACCTCTATCAAAATTTCTGTTGCTAAAATACCTTGGCTAAGAAGTTCTTTCATAGGATACATAGCAGGCTTGATGATTAATGGGCGGTTAATCCAATTTACAACCTACAATAGATCAAAACTCCGCAATTGTAAGGTTAATCAAAAAGAGGTTAGAATTGTTATGGAAAATATCCATTACCGATTGAGTGTAGTTGCACAAAGAGAAAAAGCAACTTCATTAGCAGCACCAATTTTAGGTTTTATGAATGGACGTATAGAAGAAAGTTTGAATGCTAAAATCCATACTGTTTTATTAGACAAAAAAACAAATAAAATATTATTTGATGATATTGGTTTATCAGCTGGAATTGAAGTTGCGGGTAATTATCAATTACTATTAAAATAATCTCTAGCCTATTAGTAATATTAAATCTCTTTATCTTCAACAACCTTTAAAACTAGTTTTCCTAGTTTTTCCCCAGAAAATAAACGCATAAAAGTTTCATAAAAATTATCTATCCCTTTATAAACATCTTCTTTACTTTTTAACTTTCCCTCTTTCATCCATCTTGCTAAATCTTCAATAGCTTCCCCATACCTATCCGCATAATCAAAAACAACCATTCCTTTCATACTAGCACGATTTACTAATAAAGACATATAATTTTTAGGTCCTTGAACTTCTTTGTTATTGTATTGAGAAATTGCCCCACAAATAACGATTCGCGCATTTCTTTTTAGGAATACCAAGGCGTTATCTAAAATCTCCCCCCCTACATTATCAAAATAGACATCAATCCCTTTAGGACAATGTTTTTGAATGCCCTTATGAACAGATTCATTTTTATAATCAATTGCACCATCAAAGCCCAGCTCTTGAATTAAATAGTCACATTTTTCTTTTCCTCCTGCAATTCCAATTACAGAGGCTCCTTTCAGTTTGGCAATTTGACCTACTATACTTCCTACGGCACCTGCTGCACCCGAAACCAAAACAACATCCCCTGTTTTTAATTTTCCAACTTCAAGAATTCCAAAATAAGCAGTCATTCCAGGCATTCCAAGGGTTCCTATGTACTGGGTAATAGGGGCTTTATTGGGATCAACTTTAAAATAGCCTTCACCATCAGAAATGTTGTAAAGCTGAACTCCTCCCCAGCCACTTACATAATCACCGATTTTGAATTTTGTTTTACCATTTGCTTGAATCACTTTTCCTACTGAACCTGATCTCATTACAGAATTTAGTTCAACCGGAGGGATATAGGATCTAGTATTATTGAGCCATCCTCGCATTGCTGGATCAAGAGATATATAATAGTTTTCGATTAAAATTTCCCCATGATTTAATTCAGGAAGCAAACTTTCTGTTAAACTCCAGGTTTCTTTTTCTGGAAATCCTTCAGGGCGTTTGACAAGTATTTGAGCTTTATTTTTCATTTGACGAAGATAAGTTTTTATCACAGTTTCAATTTAGATTATTATCTTTTCAAATTAAAATCTTCAATTGCTTTAAAAAAAAATCAAAAAATGAATCAAAACAAACTCACTCAACTTTTGGGGATTAAATACCCAATTATTCAGGCCGGAATGGTTTGGGCGAGTGGTTGGAAATTAGCTTCTTCCGTAAGCAATAATGGTGGTTTGGGCCTTATTGGCGCAGGCTCAATGTATCCTAATGTTTTAAGGGAACACATTCAGAAATGTAAAAAAGCAACCGATCAACCTTTTGGAGTAAATGTACCTTTGTTATATCCTAATATTGACCAGTTGATGGAAATAATTGTTGAGGAAAAAGTTTCAATTGTTTTTACAGCTGCAGGTAATCCTAAGTTATGGACTGAACACTTAAAGTCTCATGGATGTATTGTAGTTCATGTGGTTAGTTCTGTTAAATTCGCATTGAAAGCACAAGACTCTGGCGTAGATGCAATAGTTGCAGAGGGTTTTGAAGCTGGAGGGCATAATGGCCTTGAAGAAACTACCACAATGACTCTAATCCCACTGGTTAAAAAAGCTATTAAAATTCCTTTGATTGCTGCTGGAGGAATAGGTTCTGGGCCAGCAATGTTGGCAGCTATGGCTTTAGGTGCTGATGCGGTTCAAGTGGGCTCTCGTTTTGTTGCAACTCCAGAAGCATCTTCTCACATAAATTTTAAAGAAGAAGTGCTTCGATCAAAGCAGGGTACAACCATATTAACACTCAAAGAATTGACTCCCGTAAGAATGATAAAAAATCCTTTTTATCAAAAAATAAATGCACTCTATCAATCAGGAGCAAATATTGAAGAGCTCAGAGAAACTTTGGGTAGAGGAAGAGCAAAAAAAGGAATGTTTGAAGGCGACCTTGTTGAAGGAGAGTTAGAAATTGGTCAAGTAGCAGCTCAAATAGATAGTATTATTCCTGCAGCGGATATTTTAAAAGAGTTTATTGATTCATATAATAAAACACTAACTTCATTAACTAAAATTTGATACCACAGCATGATTTTATTCCATTAATATTTTAATTTATAAATTATATGAAGCAGCTATTGTTTTTTGTTTGTTTGTCTTTTCTAGTAGAAGGACAAATTCCAGAGGGTAAGAAAGTAATAAGCGCTCTTTATGTTTATGATTTAACTACTTCAGAGTCTTCCTTAATAGTTAAAGAGAAGCGGCATTTTGAAGCTCCAAATTGGTCAAGAGATGGAAAATTCCTTTTAATTAACTGTTTAGGGCATTTGGAGAAAATTGATTTAAACGGAAAGATTTTAGGGGTATTAAATACTGGAGAAATTCAAAAGTCAAATAATGATCATGGTTATAGTTTTGATGGTCAGACTCTTTTCATTTCTAGCGGAAAAAAGGAAATTGAAACTCATACATCCTTCATTTATAAAGTGACCGCAACAGGGGGAGACCCCATACAAATTACTCCCAAAACCCCCTCCTACTGGCATGGTGTTTCGCCTGACGGTAAAGATATTGTGTATTGTGCAGAGAGAAAGGGTATTTATGATGTATATAAAATGAGCTCTAGCGGTGGTAAGGAAATACGGTTAACTAATTCAAAGTCTTTAGATGATGGACCAGAATATTCACCCGATGGAAAATATATTTATTTTAATTCTTATCGAACAGGAAGGATGCAAATTTGGCGAATGAAGCCAGACGGTTCGGAAAAAGAGCAAATGACTTTTGATGCTTATTCAAATTGGTTTGCACATATTTCACCAAATAATGATACTGCTGTGCTAATAAGTTATTTGCTAGATCAGAAGCAAAAGCATCCTTTTGGAAGAATGGTGAAATTACGTCTTATTAATTTTAAATCTAAAAAAATAAAAGATTTAACATTACCTTTTTACGGAGGTCAAGGTACCATGAATGTTTCCTCGTGGAGTCCAGATGGAACGAAATTTGCGTATGTAAAATACGGACTAAAAGATATTATCAAATAGAAATAATTGAAAGAGGAAAAGTCTAGTTGGATTGTTTGTGCCGAGTGCAAAGGACATGGAAAAAAAAGGCGTAGACTTCATAAAGACAACAGACTTCGTTTCAATGAAGCATTAAGTCAATTTGAAAAAAGGAAAGGTGAAGGTTCACCTCCTGTTCGCCCAAAAGGTCATCAATATGCCTGTAAAACTTGTAAAGGTTCAGGGCTTATTGTTTCTAAAAACCCTCCTGTTGCAAATAAAGAACAGTATCCTCATCTTGCTATTATTGGCGGTGGAATTGCTGGGATAGCTTTGGCTGTAGCTTGCTTACATCGCAATATTCCTTTTACGCTCTACGAACGTGACGCTAACTTTGAAGAACGTTCACAGGGTTATGGCCTTACTTTACAACAAGCGAGTAAAGCCATTGAAGGATTCGGACTTTTCACGTTGGATGAGGGAGTGGTTTCGACAAGGCATGTGGTTCATACCCCCGAAGGAAAAGTAATTGGTGAATGGGGTATGCGAAAGTGGATGCAAACAATGGAAGTTACTTCTTTAAAGCGTTCAAATATCCATATTGCACGGCAAGCGTTACGCTTAGCATTACTTAATCAACTTGGAGGGCATTGTTGTGTAGAATGGAATCATAAGCTAGTAGCGCTCCAAAAACAAACCAATGAAGGAGTTAGGTTACATTTTCAAGTGAAAGGAGCCTTAAGGGAAACTAGGGCAGATCTTGTTGTGGGTGCTGATGGGATAAGAAGTACTGTTAGAAAGTTATTGCTTGGGGAGGATAGTAATTCTTTGCATTATTTGGGGTATATAGTGATATTGGGAATCTGTCCTTTGAAAAATCTTAAAGGCCTTGAAAGCCCTTTGCTAGATTCAGCAACAGTATTTCAAACTGTCAATGGTAAAGAACGTATCTATATGATGCCCTATGCGTCAGACTCAGTTATGTGGCAACTTAGCTTTCTATTATCAGAAAAAGAAGCCAAGGCATTAAGTGCTAAAGGAGCTAAAGAACTTAAAGAAGAAGCAGCTAGAAGAATCCAATGGCACGATCCTATTCCTCAAATTTTATCAGCTACTTCAGAAGCTCAGGTTTCAGGTTATCCAGTTTACGACCGAGAAATACTAAAGACAGAAACCATGAAAAGCACAGGAGAGATCTCCTTAATAGGAGATGCAGCTCATCCTATGAGTCCATTCAAGGGACAAGGGGCAAATCAAGCCTTGCTGGATGCGCTTGCCTTGGCACGTGAAATTTCACATGGCTGCAGACCCACTTCTCAATGGAAAGAAGTTGGAATTAGGAAAAGTGTATTAACTGAATTTGAAAAGGAAATGATACAGCGCACTGCCTCAAAAGTAAAAGATTCTGCAGTGGCTGCAAAGTTTTTACATTCTGAACATGTATTACGTGTTGGGAATAAACCTAGAGGGCGTTTTTTTAAGGCGTAATAGTATACTTTTGTAATAATTCTAGCGAAGCATAGTCTAAAGTTTTTTCATGAGTTGCTTCTAAAAAAATAGGTGGGGCTTTGCCTACTTTTTCAGCTTGTAACCAACGTGAAATACACAAACACCAGGAGTCTCCTGGTTTTAATCCTAAAAATTGCCACTGGGGTATGGGAGTCATTAGGTCATTACCTTGAGCTGCAGAATAGTCCAGAAACACCTGTGTAACTTGAGCGCAGACAGTATGTGTTCCTGTATCTTCAGAAATAGTTCTACAAAAACCATCTCTAAAATAACCAGTAATAGGACTGGTGCAACAAGAAATTAGGGGAGTTCCAAAGATGTTTTTTTCCATGGGTTAAAAATATTAAAATGAATACTTATGTGAGTGCTATTTTCAATTCTATTTTAATAAAAAATACCTCACTATATAAACCTGATTTGATTAATATAAACGATTCATTGTGCTATTTCTGCTCAGAAATACCATAATTACTCTACCTTACTACATATGGAAAATTCAATAGAACCAAAATGTACTTGTGATTGCGCACCCTGTAGGGCAGGCATGTGCTATCGGTGCACTTGTAAACCTTGTGAATGCGCAAACTGTGACTGTGATTAATTTTCAATCTTGATTCTTTTATTGAGCTCTTAAATTTGCAAGATTTCTTTATATAAAAAAGTAAAAAGTTTGTATTAGTGAAAGTGCTCTACTAAGCTTCTTGAAAAAAAGCAGTGATTTTATCAAACGAAATTTCTTTAAAATTTGTGATAACTAGATCTGCGTCACCATACTCTTGATTTTTCGAATGTTTACTATTATAACCTACACAAAAAATACCGGCTGCTTTTGCAGCGGTAATCCCATTTGTTGAATCTTCAATAACCACGCATTCTGAAGGAAGAAAACCGGTGACCTTTGCAGCCTTAATAAAAATTTCAGGATGTGGTTTGGATGCTTTAAGATCAGCTCCGCTAAGTTTTGATGTAAAATATTGGTCTAAATTGAATCGTTTGAAAATCCGATTAATATTTATCATAGAAGCAGAAGAGGCTAAAACAAGTTTAAGTTCCTTTTTGCGATATTCTTGTATTAACGCCAAAACACCATCTAAAAGGGAGAAGGAGGTATCTTCATTAAATATTTGTTTAAAATACATACGTTTGCTATCCATCAATTCTTCCGGAGATGCTTTTAGGTTATATGCTAAGCAAATATCCTGACAAATAGGTAGGGTAGCTTTTCCAGTGAATGATGCATAAAGTTCAGGTGATACATTAATTTCAAACTCCTTAAACATTTTTTGATATGCCCTTTGGTGAAGTAGCTCGCTGTCCACAATAACACCATCCATATCAAATAAAACCGCTTTAAGCATTTTTTACTACTTTAAAACAAATGATTTTTTCTCTTTAATGGTAGAATCTGGTCCAATGTAAACATGGAAGGTTCCAGGCTCTGCTTCCCATTTTTGATGGGCATTGTAAAATTGTAGCAATTCTTTTGAAATAGTGAAAGTTACTTCTTTTGATGTGCCTGGAGTAAGCTCAATCATCTCAAAACCTTTTAATTCCTTTACAGGCCTTACTGCACTGGCAAAAGGATCTTGTATATAAAGTTGCACCACTTCCTTCCCAGTTACCTTTCCACTATTTGTGATGGTTACTGAAGCTTCGATCGTACCGTTTTTAGTAATTTCTGTATCACTTAAGCGCACCTCTGAATATTCAAATTGTGTATAGCTAAGTCCGTGTCCAAAAGCATAAAGGGGGCTGTTTTTTTCATCTCCATAATGAGACCAAAAAACACTTCCCGCATCTTCATCCTCTGCTCCCGGTCTCCCAGTACTTTTATAATTATAATAAAGTGGCATTTGACCTACACTTCTAGGGAAACTCATAGGTAATTTTCCACTCGGGTTATAATCACCATACAATACTTGAGCAATTGCATGTCCACTTTGTGAACCTAAATGCCACGCTTCTATTATAGCAGGTACGTTTTCAGCAGCCCAATTTAAAATTAAAGGACGTCCATTCATTAATACCAATACGATATTTGGGTTTACTGCTGCTACTTTCTCTAAGAGTTCTTGTTGAAAACCAGGAAGATCAAGTTTACTTCTACTTCTTCCTTCCCCAGATTGAAAACCGTATTCTCCAAGAACCATAACCACAACATCCATTTTTTCAGCTAGGGCAATTGCTTCTTCCATTCCGGATTTATCGGTAGTATTTATTTGAACTTCTTCATCAAAACCTTTAGGAACTTTATTCACTAACCGAATACCTTGGGCGTGATTTAATTTATTTCCTTTATACTCCTGAAGTCCTTCAAGAACAGAAACAGCACTACCATTATCTGCAGCAATTCTCCAGTTTCCAAGTGGACTATTTTTATCTGCGGCTAAAGGACCAATTAAGCCAATACGTTGTCCTTTCTTTTTTAAAGGAAGGGTGTTGTTTTCATTTTTTAAGAGTACAATAGATTTTTTAGCAACTTCTAAGGTGGCATCAACTATCTCCTTTGAGCCAGTTATTCGTGCTTCTAATTTTTCGTTAGAATAACGGTAAGGGTCATCAAAAAGCCCTAATTCAAATTTTACTTTTAAAATCCTACCAACAGCATCATCAATATGATCAATAGAAATTTTACCTTCTTCAAAAAGCGCCTCTATATGGTTGATGTAAATAGAAGATTCCATGTCCATATCTGAACCACCTAATATAGCAAGTTCTCCCGCTTGCTTGTTATCTTTTGCATAACCATGATCTATCATTTCACGAATAGAACCCCAATCAGAAACAACAAATCCATCAAAACCCCATTCCTTTTTAAGGATATCTCTTTGCAAGTAAGCATCTGCTGTTGCTGGAATTCCATTTAAATCATTAAATGAATTCATAAATGTTTTTATACCTGCTTCAACAGCTGCTTTAAAAGGGGGTAACACCATGTTATGGAGTGTATTTAAACCAATGTCTACAGTATTATAATCTCTTCCACTTTCTGCAAATCCGTAGGCAGCAAAATGTTTTGCTGTGGCTGCAATTGTAAAAGGAGAAGCAAGGTCTTTGCCTTGAAAACCATGCACCCTAGCGGCAGCTATTTTGCTTCCTAGAAAAGGATCTTCACCGGCACCTTCCATTACTCGTCCCCAGCGGGCATCTCTTGTTATGTCAACCATAGGAGCAAACGTCCAATTGATTCCAGCCACAGCAGCTTCTTTAGCCGAAAGCGCTGCAGACAGTTCAATAGCTTCTAAATCCCAACTTGCTGCTTCTGCCAGTGGAATAGGAAAAATAGTTTTGTATCCATGAATTAAATCAAACCCAATAATTAGAGGAATACCAAGGCGTGATTGTTCAACGGCTACTTTTTGAACCGCCATTGTTTCTTTTACACCCCTTACATTTAACATGGATCCGACCAATCCATTTGCTAAATGAGTGTATTTTATTTTTTGATCACCCCCCTTAGGGACTGGACCTGTCACATTCCAAAATCCATTATATTGATTCATTTGACCAATTTTCTCTTGTATGGTCATTTTCGAAAGTAAATCACTTACTTTTTTATCTACTGTTTTTTGAGCACTAATAGAAATATTTACTAGTAAACAAAGAATTGAAATAAGGTGTTTGAGTTTCATTTTTTATAGAGATATTTTCAAATTTAGGTAATACTTGTTTTTCCTTGATTAAGGACCACAAAAATAAGTTAATAAAAATCATTAACTTAACTAAAATTAAAAGGCATTATTATGTATTTAATTTTAATTCAATTTCTTTTAAACCTCTGCTTTCCTCTTCAAGAAAATTGGGCAACCTATTTTGAAGATGAAAAAGTAAAAATTGAATACACTTCATCTATTTGTGGAAATAAAAAAAGTGATTTAAGTTTTGAATTTTATATTATAAGAATAATCAACAAAGTTGATGAGACCTTGGTAATTAATTTTCACAAGGGTGTTCAAGAAAACGAAAATCAAGAGTATAAAGTGGCTTTTGTCCTTAAGCCAAATGAAATAAGGACAGGTAGCTGTGATTATGCCCCTGTAGATTTAAAAATGCATAAGCAAAAAAATCCTAATAAATTATCAAAAAGCCCAGAAATTTTTTCACTTTCAAACATCAGCCTAGTTGAAGTATATTAATTTTTTATTTTTTCTTTTTTCTTTTTTTGCTTTGAGTCAGGAAATGAAGTTTAGTGGTACTTTATCATCTACAACCTGCAGCGGGACTTTGTTTGAGTTTGACATAGAGAATGTGCCAAATGAAATAAGTGTTACTGAAT
>JBKEHX010000029.1:0-13579 GCA_046711205.1 Flavobacteriaceae bacterium | reverse complement strand
ATGCAATTTGAGGAGCCTTTATTTAATATTCATTTAAATGTAGATTACCCATTTAATTTAACTGGTATTTTATATTTCCCAAAACTCAACAATGATCTTAATGTTCAAAAAGATCGAATTCAGTTGTATCAAAATCAAGTGTTTGTTACTGATAATGTTGAGGGAATTGTTCCGGAATTCTTAACACTACTTAGAGGTGTGCTTGACTCTCCTGACATTCCGTTAAACGTCTCTAGAAGTTACTTACAGGCTGATGGTGCTGTTAAAAAAATTAGTAATTATATTACTAAAAAAGTAGCTGATAAGCTAAATAGCCTGTTTAAAAAAGACCGTAAAGGCTTTGAGGAAAAATGGAATGATATAAAGGTTGTTATTGAATACGGAATGTTAAGTGAAGACAAGTTTTTAGAAAAAGCTGAAAAATTTGCCCTTTTCCCAACTACCGATGGTGAATTTTTTACTTTTGAAGAATTACAAACATCCATAAAAGACCATCAGACAGATAAAGATGATAAACTAGTGATTCTATATGCTTCAAATGCAGAAGATCAACATAGTTATATTACGCAAGCCAAAAACAAAGGATATAAAGTATTGTTATTGGATTCGCCCATTATTGGTCATTTAATTCAAAAACTAGAAGGAAGTAAAGAAAATGTTTCTTTTGTCCGTGTGGATGGCGACACGGTTGAAAATCTAATCAAAAAAGAAGAAGTTACAGTTTCAAAACTTTCTGAAAAAGAACAAGAAGATCTTAAACCAATGATTGAAGCCGTTGTAAAAGAAGGTGGATATACAGTGCAACTTGAAGCAATGGACAGCCAAGCAGCACCATTTGTTCTCACGCAACCTGAGTTCATGAGACGAATGAAGGAAATGCAGCAAACAGGTGGAGGCGGAATGATGATGGGAAACATGCCTGATATGTATAATTTGGTGGTGAATACCAATCACGAACTGACAAGTGAAATTCTAACAACTAAGACAGAAAAGAAACGAGTCCGTTTAATTCAACAAGCATTAGACCTTGCTAAACTCTCTCAGAATTTATTACGTGGGGAAGCACTCACCCAATTTATTCAACGAAGTATTGAATTAATTAAATAATTATCAATGGGGAATTAAAATTTCCCATTTTTTTTTATAGTATTGAAAAAGTACTGTGTGAATATATTATTTCCAAAAGAAAACAAAGTCTTTTATCCAGAGATTAAAGATGGTGAGATTCTATACCTCCCTTCCTTTATAAAAAAAGAAGCAGCCGACCTTCTTTTTAAAAAACTAGTAGAGACCATTCCATGGAAACAAGATAAAATAATGGTTTTCGGGAAAACATTTGACCAGCCTCGGCTAACTTCATTCCACTCGCTCCAAAAAAAACCATATGCCTATTCAAACATTAGCATGTATCCTCAAGCAATGACTAAGGAGCTCCTAAGACTTATTGCGGAAATAAATAACATTAAACCACAATCTTACAATTCGGTGCTACTTAATTTATACCGAGACGGGAAAGATAGTAATGGATGGCATTCAGACAATGAATCAGAATTAGGAATAAACCCAGTAATTGCTTCGATAAGTTTAGGAGAAGAACGCTTTTTTAATTTAAAACATAAAAAGCTAAAAGAGCAGAAGATGAAATTGAAATTAGGGCATGGTAGTCTCTTGATTATGAGTGGGGAATTTCAGCATCATTGGCTTCATCAAATACCTAAAACAATACGGCACATTTCACCAAGAATCAATTTAACCTTTCGAAAAATATTATAGTTAAGAAAACTATTCTTTATTCAAAAATTTTATTAAGTACTCCTGCTAAATGGATTCCACCCTTTAACAACTGTATGCGAACAATATCTATATATTCGTAACGGTATTCATATCCTAAATTTGTTTTTTCAGGGATTGTATTATATATTCTATTGGTTAAATTATGAATTTCTGACAACCAATCATTTAAAGATATATTTTGGATAGATTTAATTCTATCGGCTCTTAAAAGAGGGAGGTTTATGGCGATTTCTGAATAACTCATACCATGACTATCAACAATACCACTATCCCAAACTCTATGAAGATTAGAATTTTTTCCAAACCATTTTACATTTATATCATTCCCACCTTTATCTTCCAATTGACCCAAATGCATTGGTTGGTGTAAATCACCAATAAAATGTATTAATAATTTTAAGAAAAATTGTTTATTCTCTTTTGACTCAGTGGTGCTTTTCAAAACTTCAATACAATCCTGAATGGCAATAACGATATCACCCTTGGGATTTTTAACACTCTCCGCATAACTTTCATCTAAGTTCAAATTAACATAATGCCATGCATAATATTTATCATATGTATTATCAGATTTAATATCATCCCCATAATTAGAAACATAAGCTAATGATTCCCCATCCAATAATTCATTTAGTGCTTTCGCTGTTCGTTTAGAAATATGTTGAGTGGCAACTTCCCCTATAACACGATGGCCAGTGGCACCCCATATTTCAACTTCATCCCAAGCACTCGGAAAAGCTACTAATGGATATAAGAATAAAAGAACAATACTTAAACATCTACTTCTAAAGGCCTTAAATGATATAATCATTGCGTCTATATTAATTTGATTGGTATTAAAATTAAACCTTATCACAAATAAACTGTCTCAAAAGAATAACTATTTTTGCTAATCTTTAATTAATCCTTCCATTTGCGAAAAAAATTTTCAAATCCCTTTTTAATTTTTTCGATTCTATTTACTGCATTTATCATGGCGCAAGAAGAAAAGGAGCTTCTTGTGCCTTCCATCAAAGGAAACATCAAAATTGATGGTAACGCACAAGAAATTGAATGGGAAAAAGCAAAATGGAGCAGCAGTTTTTGGATGTGGCGACCAACTGACACTTTGCAAGCAAAGAAGCAAACTCGATTCAAAATAATTCGAGATGAAAAAAATCTTTACATCCTAATAAAGGCTTCTATAAATGGGACGAATTTTACCACCCCTAATTTAAAACGTGACTTCAGTTCATTTGGCGCAGATTATATCACATTGCTTTTTGATACATTTAATGATGCCACGAATGCTTTTTCATTTAGCACAAATCCGCTTGGATTAAAATCAGATGGGTTAATCTCGGGTGGAAATCAAAATTATCGTTCTGACAGAAATTATTCATGGGACACTAAATGGGAAGTAGAAACGAAAATTGAGGAAACGTATTATATCGCTGAAATTAAAATACCATTCAGCTCATTCTTTTATGACAATACACAAACCTCATGGCGCTTCAATATATACCGAAGAAATACGCAGGGTAATGAACACAGTATATGGATACGAACACCTCAAAATCAAACAATTGGAAATTTGGCCTTTATGGGTAAGATGGCTTTTGAAGAACCCCTTAAAAAAGCTAAAAATCCAATATCGTTAATTCCATATATAAGCGCTTCCTCACAAAAAGATTTTATAGAACCCAATCAGAATTCAACCTTTTCTTTAGGGGGAGATGTTAAAGTCCCTATTGGTAATGCCTTAAATTTAGATTTAACATTAAATCCTGATTTTTCACAAGTAGAAGTAGATGATCAAGTTGTAAACCTAACGCGTTTTGCTATTTCACTTCCTGAAAAAAGGCAATTCTTTACCCAAAACGACGACTTATTTAAAGACTTTGGTGCTTTTGGAGATGTTACCCCTTTTTTCTCTAGACGTATTGGAGTAGCAGAAGATTTAGATGGTAACACCATTGAAAATAAAATTATTACAGGCGCAAGACTTAGTGGGAAACTTAATTCCAACCTACGTCTTGGTTTTTTAAATGTCTTGACGGAAGAAGATGTTAAAAATGAAATTCCTTCAAACTTAAATACCGTTTTTACACTTCGCCAAAAAGTATTTAATCGTTCTAACATTAGCTTTTTCTTTATTGACCGTCGCACTACTGATGAATATGAATTCATTTCGAAAGAAGAACAAAAAAATAGTGTCACTGGAATCGAATATAATTTAGCCTCTACTGACAGCAAATGGACAGGGCGTGCTTTTTTTCATAAATCTTTTACTAAAGGGCTAGATGAAGATGATATTATTTCTGGAATTAATTTGCAAAGAAATACACTAAACAATAGAGTTCAGATGGAGGTCATTCATAGTGGAGAAGATTTCAGATCAGACCTTGGTTTTTATAGACGTACTGGATTTTTAAAACTTAGTCCAGAATATACCTACCGAATTTATCCAAAAAATCCAAATATAAATAGTTATGAATTTAGCGAACGTAGCTTCTTTATTTTTGACCCCTCATTAGACTATAAATTAACAGATCGATGGTTTATTACTTCAGTCCAAAAAAGATACTTAAACAACACAAATTTAAGTTTGAGGGTATCTAACCGACACGAATACTTAACCAGTGGGTTTGACCCCACAAGAAGTGATGATGGATTAGAACTACCTTCAAATACGACCTATGACTTTACTGATATACAACTCTCTTACCGCTCTGATCAAAGGAAAAGATTTTACTTTAATACGGAGGTTTCTTATGGTAGCTTTTACAATGGATCTAAATTTTCTCTAGAAAATGAAATGAATTGGAGAAAGCAACCTATTTTTAATGCGAGTATGATTGTGAACTTTAACGCAATAAAACTGCCAAAACCATATGTCACAAAAAACATCTGGTTAATCAGTCCTAAATTAGACTTTACTTTTTCAAAAACACTTTTTTGGACTACTTTTGTTCAATATAATTCTCAGGCAGAAAACCTGGGGGTTAATTCAAGATTGCAATGGCGTTTTGCGCCTTTATCAGATTTATTCATTGTTTATAATGATAATTACATCAGTACTGATAATTTTTCACCTAGATATCGTAGTTTTAACCTCAAATTAACCTACTGGTTAAATTTATAATTATGATGAAAATACACATTAGCTTTTTTGCACTACTTCCTGCTTTAATTTTAATTATCGCATGCCAACCTACTTCAAAAAGAACTGGTAATGACAATATGATTGTAAAAGGTCGAATTGAAGGGCTCAGAAAAGGTAAATTATACC
This sequence comes from Flavobacteriaceae bacterium, assembly GCA_046711205.1. GTDB lineage: Bacteria > Bacteroidota > Bacteroidia > Flavobacteriales > Flavobacteriaceae > MS024-2A. The sequence goes on along the minus strand of JBKEHX010000029.1, from coordinate 8,514 downwards.
TTCAAAAAATAGAAGATACGTTATTAGTAAGTGTTGATTCTACTTTAGTTAAAGGAGAGCCTGAATTTAGTTTTGAAACACCCATTGAAACGGCTGAAGTGTTTTACCTTTATTTAAACAAAGAAGATGGTGATAGTTTAAATGACCGTATCTTATTTTTTGGTGAAAAAGGCACTATTGAAATCAATACACTTCTAAAGACTTTTGAAAGTAGTGCGGTAATAAAAGGATCAAAAAATCAAGAATTACTTCAAGAATATCTTTCATTTATTAAAAAATTCAATGATCAAAATTTAGAATTGTTAGAAGGATTTTACCAAGCGCAAGTTGAAGAAAATATAAAACGTACAGACTCATTTCAGCAAAAGATTGATAATTTATTAAGAAGACGTTATTTATACACCATAAATTTTGCCGCGCAAAATACCAATCAAAACATAGCGCCATATCTTGCATTAACTCAAGTATACGACGCTAATTTATCTCTTTTAGACTCTATTGCGGTTAAAATGACAACGGAAGTAAGAGATTCCAAGTACGGTAAAGAATTTTCAAAATATCTTGAAGAAAGAAGAAGTACTGAAAAAAAATGAATTAAAGTTTAGCTACCTTTTTTAATAAGTTAGTAATAATTTTTGTTTTCTCTTCCTGAATACTTTTAAATTGTTTTTTGATGTTATCACCTTTAACAGCATTTACTTTTTGAATCAAATTATCAAAAGCTAAAATAGCTTCATCAATTAGTTTTTCGCTTATAGATAGATCGGCGGTTGGGTTTGAAAGTTCCCACAAATAAATTTCTTCAATTAAATCACCAATATCATTATTGATGTCTTTTTTTAGTTGTTTTATACTACTTGGCATTATTATTTTTTATTAATTGATTATTGATATAGTGTGTTTTTTTAGATGTTTCTTAATTGAAATCTATTCTATTAATTTTTTTTGAATTTTAACCCGAAAAGGTTACATAATTTCTTGGAGTTTCATATAAAGACACTGATAAATCATGTGTTTTATCTATATGAGGAATCAATTTTTGATATATCACCACCGCCATATTTTCGGCTGTTGGGATTAATTTTAAAAATTCGGAAACTTCTTCATTTAAGTTTTTATGGTCAAAGGCATCTTCGACCTCAGCTTTGATCAAATTTTTTAGAACTTTCATGTCAATCACATACCCAGTTTCTGGATCAATTTCTCCAGTTACATGAACAATCAATTCATAATTATGACCGTGGTAATGAGGATTCGCACATTTACCAAAAATAGCATCATTTTGTGAATCAGACCAATCTTTTCGATATAATCTATGCGCAGCATTAAAATGGGCTTTTCTACTTACAGTTACTCGCATGGTTTCACTTTTATATGGTTATAAAATCGATCAAAAATAATCTTAAACCAAGCTGTATATTTTTCAGGTATGGTTTTAATTTCAGCTTCAATATAATCCAAATCCATCCATTTCCATGTTGCTACCTCATGAGGATTAATTTCAGGTGCAGCATCATAATATCCTAAAAGGACATGGTCTAGTTCATGTTCTGTAAGACCATTATCAAAGGGAGCTTTATAAATAAAACTAAATAGTTCTTCTAAGGGAGTTTCAAATCCCATCTCCTCTTTTAGTCTTCTAGTACCAGCCTCTAAATTAGTTTCTCCAAGTCTTTGGTGACTGCAACAGGTGTTAGTCCATAAGCCGGGAGAGTGATATTTATTTAAGGCACGTTGTTGTAACATTAAATGTCCTTCTTTATTTAAAATAAAAATAGAAAACGCACGGTGTAACACTGCTTTTTCGTGTGCTTCCATTTTAGGCATACTACCTAAAGGGACATCATTTGTATCAACGAGTATAACTTCTTCTTTCATGCTGAACAAAATTACCCATAATTTTCACAAAAACCTATTCAGAATCTTTTCGCTTAGGCCATTAATTATGATACTTTTGTTTAAATTTTTAACATGGGGTTTTTAGAAGAAATCAAACGAAGACGTACTTTTGGGATTATCTCCCACCCCGATGCGGGTAAAACAACTTTAACAGAGAAATTACTTTTGTTTGGAGGTGCTATTCAAGAAGCAGGTGCTGTAAAATCGAATAAAATAAAAAAAGGAGCTACTAGTGATTTTATGGAAATTGAACGTCAACGTGGAATTTCTGTTGCCACTTCAGTCTTAGCTTTTGTCTATAAAGACAAAAAAATTAATATTCTAGATACCCCTGGACATAAAGATTTTGCTGAGGACACTTTTAGAACCCTTACCGCTGTAGACAGTGTTATTGTAATTATTGATGTCGCCAAAGGAGTTGAAGAACAAACCGAAAAGCTTGTGGAAGTTTGTCGAATGCGAAACATTCCCATGATCGTATTTATAAACAAACTTGATCGTGAAGGAAAAGATGCTTTTGACTTAATGGATGAAGTAGAACAAAAATTAGGGCTTCGTGTCACCCCTTTATCAATTCCGATTGGAATGGGATATGATTTTAAAGGAATCTATAATATTTGGCAGAAAAATATTCAGCTATTTCAAAATGAAAATAAACAAACTATTGGAGGGAAAAAGCTATATGAATCTTTGGATGATCCGCTATTGGAAACTGAAATTGGTTTAGGGCGTCTTGAAAGCTTAAAAGATGAATTGGAATTAATTGAAGGTGTATACCCTCCCTTTGACCAAAAAGAGTATCTAGAGGGAATCCTTCAACCAGTCTTGTTTGGTTCTGCGTTAAATAATTTTGGGGTTCAAGAATTACTTAACTGCTTTATTGAAATAGCACCAGAACCTTTAGCGAAAGAATCAGACACACGCGTCGTTAATCCTAATGATAAGGAATTTGCTGGTTTTGTATTTAAAATTCATGCTAATATGGATCCTAAACATCGGGATCGCTTAGCTTTTATAAAAATTGTATCTGGAACTTTTGAGCGCAACAAACCCTACCATCATGTGCGGTTAAATAAAAAATTAAAATTCTCTTCGCCCAATGCATTCTTTGCAGAGAAAAAACAAATTGTTAATATTTCCTATCCTGGAGATATTGTTGGGGTTCATGATGCTGGAAACTTTAAAATTGGAGATACCCTCACTTCAGGCGATATTATGCAATTTAAAGGCATCCCTAGTTTTTCGCCAGAATATTTTCGCTTTATTAACAACAATGACCCGCTTAAAGCAAAACAATTGGCAAAAGGAATTGATCAATTAATGGATGAGGGAGTTGCACAACTTTTTACCTTAGACTTAAATGCACGAAAAGTAATAGGAACCGTAGGTGCACTGCAATTTGAAGTAATCCAATACCGTTTGCTACACGAATATGGCGCTAAATGTGGTTTTGAAAATTTAAATGTACATAAAGCCTGTTGGGTAGAGGCAAAATCTGATAGTATTGATTTTAAAGAATTTAAACGCATAAAACAGAAGTTTCTCGCAAAAGATAAAAATGGTAAATTGGTGTTTTTAGCTGACTCGGCTTTCTCCCTCCAAATGACACAAGATAAATATAGCGATGTAACGTTTCATTATACCTCTGAGTATTAAAACATTAAAAGCCGCTAAAATAATTAGCGGCTTTTAATGTTTAAGCCTCTCCAGTAGGTCCAAAATTTAGAGGTATTGGAGTGGGTTCATTGGTAGTAATATTACCATTTGCAGCTTCAAAACGCTTAATATTATCTCCTAAAGCTTTGTGAAAACGTTTAGCGTGTTCAGGAGTTAAGATTACACGAGATTTTACTCTCGCTTTTGGTGCTCCTGGCATTACAACAATAAAATCAACAATAAACTCTGATATTGAATGGTTGATGATGGCTAAATTTGAATAAATACCATCTGCTGTAGTTTCGTCTATAGAGACATTGAGTTGTTGTTCTTTTGGAGCTTTTTTTTCACTCATTATTTAGAAACTTATTTCTTCTTCCTTGTCAATCAAGAGGCTCTTATACTCTTCTTTAGAACCAACAATTACATCATTATACTTTCTAAGTCCAGTACCTGCAGGAATTTTATGTCCTACAATTACATTCTCTTTCAATCCTTCTAAGAAATCAACTTTACCACTAACTGCAGCCTCATTTAACACTTTAGTAGTCTCTTGGAACGATGCAGCAGAAATAAAGGATTTAGTTTGAAGTGAAGCTCTTGTAATTCCTTGTAATTCAGGAGTGGCAGTTGCAGGTGTAGCCTCACGTGCTAAAACCAACTGCTTATCTTCTCTTAAAAGTAACGAATTTTCATCACGTAACTGACGTGCTGATACAACCTGTCCTTGTTTCATATTTTCAGAAGCTCCAATTTCTTCTACAATTTTCATTCCGTATAAGTTATCATTCTCTGTGATAAAGTCATAACGGAAAATTAATTGATTCTCCAAGAATATTGAGTCTCCAGGATCTTGAATTCTAACTTTACGCATCATTTGACGCACTACAACCTCAAAGTGCTTATCATTAATTTTCACTCCTTGTAAACGGTATACTTCTTGAATTTCATTCACTAAGTATTGTTGTACCGCTGAAGGGCCTTTAATTTTCAAAATATCTGCTGGTGTTGTAGGTCCGTCAGATAAAGACATTCCTGCTTTAACAAAATCATTTTCTTGAACTAAAATCTGGTTGGATAATTTTACCAAATACTTTTTAATATCACCAAACTTAGACTCTACAATGATCTCACGGTTCCCACGTTTGATTTTACCAAAAGACACAACTCCATCAATTTCAGAAACTACTGCAGGATTTGAAGGGTTACGTGCTTCAAATAATTCAGTTACACGTGGCAATCCTCCAGTAATATCACTAGACTTAGCTGATTTCCTTGGAATTTTTACAAGTATTTGTCCTACGTCAATTTTATCACCATCATTTACAATAAGATGTGCTCCTACAGGAAGATTATATGAACGCAGAATAATTCCTTTTTCATCAACAATAGATAAGGTTGGAACTACTTTCTTGTTTCTAGATTCAGAAATTACTTTTTCTTGGAAACCAGTTTGTTCGTCAATTTCTACTTGATAGGTAATTCCTTGTTCTATATTTTCGAACATAATTTTACCGGCAAACTCAGATACAATTACTCCGTTAAATGGATCCCATTTACAGATTATAGTATCCTGTTTTAACTTTGCCCCGTTTTTAATCTTAAGAGAAGAACCATAAGGAATGTTATTCGTGCTTAAAATACTTTTTGTTTTAGCATCTAGGATTTTAATTTCAGAAGTACGTGAAATTACTATCTCAGCATCATTACCATCTGCATCTTTTCCTAAAACTGTTTTAAGGTCTTCGATTTCTGCAACTCCATCAAATTTAGCAAGAAGTTTATTTTCTTCAGAAATGTTTCCTGCAACTCCACCAACGTGAAAAGTTCTTAACGTTAACTGTGTTCCTGGTTCACCAATAGACTGAGCGGCAATAACTCCTACAGCTTCTCCAAGTTGAACCATTTTATTAGTGGCTAAGTTACGCCCGTAACACTTAGCACAAATACCCTTCTTTGCAGCACATGTAAGCGGTGAGCGAACTTCGATTGCTTCTAATGGGGTATTTTGAATAAGACTCACATGCGCATCTTTAATTTCTTCTCCAGCATCAACAATAACCTCGTTTGATCTTGGGTCAATAATATCATGAAGCGCTACACGCCCTAAAATCCGTTCTCCAAGTGTCTCAACAATTTCTTCGTTTTTCTTAAGTGATTTTACTTCTACGCCACGTAACGTTTCACAGTCTTCAAGATTTACAATTACATCTTGAGAAACATCATGTAAACGTCTGGTTAAGTAACCTGCATCTGCAGTTTTAAGAGCGGTATCTGCAAGTCCTTTACGAGCACCATGTGTTGAAATAAAATATTCTAAAATAGAAAGTCCCTCTTTAAAGTTGGAGAGAATTGGATTTTCAATAATTTCCCCACCTCCTACATTTGATTTTTTAGGTTTTGCCATCAAACCACGCATACCTGTTAACTGACGAATTTGTTCTTTAGATCCACGAGCACCTGAATCTAACATCATATATACAGAATTAAATCCTTGTTGGTCTTCGCTAATTCGCTTCATTGCTAATTCAGTCAATTGTGCGTTAGTAGAAGTCCAAATATCAATTACCTGATTATAACGTTCGTTATTAGTAATTAATCCCATGTTATAGTTTCCAATAACACCATCAACTTGGTTGTTGGCATCATTAATCATAGATGTTTTTTCTGGTGGAATAATAATATCACCTAAACTGAAGGAAAGACCTCCTTTAAAGGCAAAAGCATATCCCATTCCTTTTATTTTATCTAAGAATTCAGCCGTCTCTGGTACACTTGTTACTTTTAAAATATCACCAATAATTTCACGAAGGTTTTTCTTAGTCAATACAACATTAAAGAAACCAGCTTGTTCTGGAACAACTTCGTTAAACAATACACGTCCAACCGTGGTGTTTATTATTTGATAAACTAATTCTCCTTCTTCGTTAAAATCTTTTGCTCTGATTTTAATCATTGCATTGAGATCCACACGTTTTTCATTGAATGCAATATGCACTTCTTCTGTGGAATAGAAAATCAAACCTTCTCCTTTAACCTTATGTTTAGCATTAGATTTTCGTTCTTTGGTCATATAATAAAGACCCAATACCATATCCTGAGAAGGAACCGTAATTGGAGATCCATTTGCAGGATTTAAAATATTGTGTGAAGCCAACATTAAAACTTGACATTCCAAAATAGCTTCAGGTCCCAAAGGCAAATGCACTGCCATTTGATCACCGTCAAAATCAGCATTAAAGGCTGTACAAACTAAAGGGTGTAATTGGATTGCCTTTCCTTCTATCAATTTTGGCTGAAAAGCTTGAATACCTAAACGGTGTAATGTGGGGGCACGGTTTAACATAACGGGGTGTCCTTTCAATACATTTTCTAAGATATCCCAAACTAAAGGTTCTTTTCGATCTATAATCTTTTTCGCAGATTTTACTGTTTTTACAATTCCTCTTTCAATAATCTTACGAATAATGAATGGTTTGTATAATTCAGCTGCCATATCTTTTGGCAATCCACATTCAAATAATTTTAATTCAGGCCCTACAACAATTACGGAACGTGCTGAATAATCCACACGTTTACCTAACAAGTTTTGACGAAAACGTCCTTGTTTTCCTTTTAAAGAATCTGAAAGAGATTTTAAAGGTCGGTTAGAATCTGTTTTTACAGCTGAAGATTTACGAGTGTTGTCAAATAAAGAATCTACGGATTCTTGTAACATACGTTTCTCATTTCTAAGAATTACTTCGGGAGCTTTAATCTCTACCAAACGTTTTAAACGGTTATTTCTGATTATGACCCGACGGTAAAGATCATTTAAATCTGAAGTAGCAAAACGACCTCCATCTAAAGGAACTAATGGTCGTAATTCTGGTGGAATTACTGGAACCACTTTCATGATCATCCATTGTGGAAGGTTTTCGCCTTTTAGATTTGCATCTCGAAATGCCTCAACAACTTGAAGTCTTTTTAAAGCCTCTGTTTTACGTTGTTTAGACGTTTCGTTATTTGCCTTGTGACGTAATTCATATGATAATGCTTCTAGGTCAATACGAGAAAGTAATTCAATCAAACATTCAGCACCCATTTTTGCAATGAATTTATCTGGATCACTGTCTTCTTTGTATTGGTTTTCTGGTGGAACTTGTTCCATTACATTCAGATATTCTTCTTCTGTAAGAAAATCCAATTTTTGAAGGGGTTCACCTTCTTCGTTTTTAGCAATTCCAGGTTGAATAACTACGTAGCGCTCGTAATAAATAATCATATCCAATTTCTTGGAAGGCAATCCTAGTAAGTATACGATTTTATTAGGAAGTGATCGGAAATACCAAATATGAGCAACAGGAACTACAAGGTTAATGTGCCCAACACGGTCACGACGCACTTTCTTTTCAGTTACTTCTACCCCACAACGGTCACAAACAATTCCTTTGTAACGAATACGTTTATATTTTCCACAGGCACATTCATAATCCTTAACAGGACCAAAAATACGCTCACAGAATAATCCATCACGTTCTGGTTTATGCGTTCGGTAATTAATGGTTTCTGGCTTGAGTACTTCCCCACGCGAGTTACCAAGAATCACTTCAGGAGAAGCTAATCCGATTGAAATTTTATTGAATTTTTTTTGGGTAATTATTTCGTTATTTCTAGCCATTACTAAATGTCGTCTTAAATTAAATTATTCTTCCAATCGAATGTCGAGTCCAAGTCCTTTTAATTCGTGCATAAGCACGTTAAAGGATTCCGGTAAGCCAGGTTCAGGTAATGTATCGCCTTTCACAATTGCTTCATAGGTTTTTGCTCTTCCGACTACATCATCAGATTTAATTGTCAAAATTTCCTGTAGCGTGCTTGAAGCACCATATGCTTCTAGTGCCCAAACTTCCATTTCACCAAAACGCTGTCCTCCAAATTGAGCTTTTCCTCCAAGAGGTTGTTGCGTAATTAATGAGT